>MEWV01000025.1:22778-24657 GCA_001775445.1 Candidatus Adlerbacteria bacterium RIFCSPHIGHO2_02_FULL_54_18 | reverse complement strand
AGCGACCTGGCACAAAATGTTATCCGCCCGCGCAAGTATGATGCGCTCCTCTTCGGCGAAGTTATCGGACGCGAACTGGATCTCTATGCCTTTTGGCACAGCAGTCAGCGCAACGACCCCGGACTCAACATTGCCGAATATGCCAATCAAAATGCCGATGCTGCCTTAAGCACCCTTAGACAAACCAGCAACGAACAAACGCGCCGGGAGACGCTTGCCCTCTTTCTCGTCGAGCTGCGCAAGGATATCCCCGCCGTGTTTTTGTATACGCCCGATTTCGTGTATAGTGTCCCTAAGACTATCCATGGCGTTGACCTTGGATTTATAGAAACGCCGAGCGACCGATTCTTGAGCATAACGCAATGGCACAGAGAGGTTGACCGCGTATGGCCCTTTTTTGTAACGCACTAATTATCACTATCATTCATTATGGAAACATCAAGCAGAGGGCCCGGTAGAAAGTTCGGCTCCGGCCGAGCGGGCGGGCGAGGACGGAGTCCTGCCGGTGCCGCAGGACGCGGGAGAGGACGCTTGCGACAGGGAGGGCCAAAACCTCATCAGCCCCATCCTGTGCGCGAAATCCCAGAACATACTCCCCTGCTCAACGGCGACGAGCGGCCCATACCTCCGCTTGCGGCCGGCACTATACGCATTATCCCCCTGGGAGGAGTCGAGGAAATCGGCCGCAATATGACTCTGGTCGAAATGGGCGACGACATCATAGTCATCGATGCGGGATTTCAGTTTCGCGAGGATGACACTCCCGGCATTGACTACATCCTCCCCAACACCAAGTACCTTGAGGAACGCCGCGAGAAGATACGTGCGCTCTTTATCACCCACGGCCACCTCGACCACATTGGAGGTATCCCCTACATAATCGACCGCATCGGCTACCCGCCCATCTACACCCGCGAGCTCACTGCTGTGATGATACGCAAGCGGCAAGAAGAGTTCCCCAATCTAAAACCCCTCGATATCCACGAAGTAAAAAAGGAGGACAGCGTCAAGGTCGGCAACTTCCGCGTGCGCTTCTTTTCGGTGTATCACACCATCCCCGACTCCATGGGCATCATTGTCGAAACGCCTTATGGCGACTTGGTCTTTACGGGCGACTTGCGGCTCGACCATGTCGATGGTGTCCCGACAGAAACCGAGGAAAAAGAGTTTTCCTTCTTTGCCGGGCGCAACGTACTCTTTCTTGCGGCGGACTCCACCAACGTGGAGAGACCGGGCTTCTCTCTCCCCGAGCGCGTGGTCAAAAAGAACCTCGACGAAATTATCGCCACCACCCCCGGTCGTCTCGTTATAGGAACGTTCTCCAGCCAGCTGGAGCGGCTTATGCGCATGATAGAGCAGGCCGAGCGGGTCGGCCGCAAAATTTTGGTGGAGGGCCGCAGCATGAAGGTCAACATCGAGATAGTGAAACACCTCGGCCTCCTCAAGGTCTCGGAAAAGACGTTTATAGACGCCGCTCAGCTTGAGCATCTGCCCGACAACAAGGTGGTGATACTCGCGACCGGAGCGCAGGGCGATGAGTTTGCCGCGCTCATGCGCATCGCCATGAAGACGCACAAGCATGTCAAAATTAAAAAGGGTGATACGGTGGTGCTCTCCTCCTCGATAATCCCCGGCAACGAGCGCAGCGTGCAAAAACTCAAGGACAACTTGAGCCGCCAGGGGGCAAAAATAATCCACCGCGACACAATGGATGTGCATGCCTCCGGCCATGCCAACCGCGACGAAACATTTTGGATACACCAAAAAATCAATCCGCGCTTCTTTATGCCGCTCCACGGCTACCACTATATGCTCCGCGTTCATGCCGACATCGCCAAGGCCTGCGGTCGCGCCGATGATGAAATAGTGGTCCCCGACA
>MEWV01000025.1:0-22702 GCA_001775445.1 Candidatus Adlerbacteria bacterium RIFCSPHIGHO2_02_FULL_54_18 | reverse complement strand
GGTATGTTTGTGATAATCGCGACGGTAAACCCGAAGAACGGTCGCCTGCGCAAGTCGCCCGACATTATCAGTCGCGGCTTTGTTTACCTGCGCGAAAGCCAGGAACTCCTGCAGCAGGCGCGCATCATCATCAAAAAAACAATCGAGGACTCGGCCAAGGGCCAGCAGCCGGTCAACTTCGACTTTGTCAAAAACAACGTCACCGACGCGGTAGCTCGATTCCTCTTCGAAAAAACAAACAAGCGTCCCATCGTCATCCCTGTGGTACTCGGGGTGTAGATGCGCTATAGTCGAGGATAGTAGGTTCAACTTGGAGGAAAAAGGATGAAAAACTTTGTCTGCGAGTGTCCTGTGTGCAAAAAACCATAGGGTAACCCTATGTAAAATGCTCTTTATACGCTAGCCACTCTGTGGTTAGTAACTTAAAACTTTTGGGAGTCAGAAAATACTTAGGAAATTGCTTTCGAGAAAGGATGAGTTTTTCTTCCCGCTCTCTTTCCAAATAATCCATATAACTCGAAAAGGGATAGCTATCTAAGTAGTCACAGGCATTACTTTTGTTTTTTATGCCCCATTCCCTCCATTTTGGCTCTATAAGTTTTATTGGGTTCAAATGAATATAAGAAAATGTATATTTTAAATACTCATCGCGGTCCAAGTGTCGGGCTTGGAACGAATTTTCAAACAGTCTGCCAGTCCGACCATACTTCTTGTTAAAATACGAGGAGTAGCCAGTCAGCAACTTCTCCATAAATTTACTTATCCCGCCCGGCCTAATTTCTTTAACTAGAATGTGAAAATGATTGGGCATTAATACGTATGCACCAATCGCAACCAGGGGCTCCCCGCGATCAATGCCAACAAAGGGAAGCTCTTGGATATCGCGGTAGACAAAAGATGCCGTCCCATTGGCAACATACAATAATCTTAAAAACCGACGTCTATCCTTTTCGTCTAAAAATATCTTTCGTTTTTCGACACCCCGGTTATAAAGGTGGTAAAATTCTTTTTCTGCAAAAATCACCTTCCGCTGCATACCGAGAGTATCCCATAGGGTAACCCTATGTAAACTGTCTTATCCACACGACCCTGTGCCACATGGCGCGCGTCCTCTTCGAAAAGACCCTGAAGTACTCCGCTGTGATCCCGGTGACGCTTGGGGTGTAGAGCTTGACAAAGACGTACTTTGTTAATATTGTGCCTTCGAACTGCACACACTGTCTACGGAGGGTTTCCCTATGCCTGTTTCCACAATACTCCTCGTCGTCTTCTTGATAGTCGCGAGAGGAGATGGCTTCAGCCCTCAAAAAGCAGTCGCCATCCATTCGCAAGAGATCAAGATCAATGGTGACCTCAGCAAATGTAAAGAAAAAAAGGCCGCCATGCTCGCCGACTTCAATCTGGATGACGCCTTTCAAATCAAAGCATCGTGCTTCTGATTGGGACCGGCGGAGCGGACTTTTGGTCCGCTTTTTACTTTGGAGAGCCGGTTACCATAGGGTTACCCTATGTAAATTGCTGTCATCCCTGTGGTACTCGGGGTGTAGATGCGCTATAGTTGGCGCAGAGTTTTAGAACAGGGAGGAAAAACGTATGCGCGCAACATTTGCATGGTTCCACATGACTATGTGTTGCCCTCGTTGCAAAAACATAGTGCCGCTCAACAAAGACAGTGGGGCAAATCGAGACAGCTTTACAACACCGCTGGGTGAATTCTACCGCTTCGCGCAGCACTTCAACCCCACGACAGGGCAGTCCTGCTCCAATTCGGGAGAACATCCAAAGATGTAATTTCGTACCCTCGCCGAACGTTTCGGCGGGGTGTTTTATTTGTGGATTGCAAAGTAGCGTCCGCGCAGAGACACCAACCCCTCGGCAGTAAGCCGCGTCAGCTCGTGCGTAAGTTCCTCTCTACTGCGCGGGATGCGATGTACAAGCAGTGCGAGCGTCGCATGATGCACCAGGAGCTCGCGAAGAATTACGCCGCGCAATTGCCGCGCCGAGCCCTCAAAAGCACTCTGCTTTTTGTAGTGCGCGCTCCGCGCATTGAGCCGCATACCCTGCTTCTTCAGATGTGCGCCGTAGTCCATCAATGCCGAGTAGAACTCGCGCGGTTCCATGTGCGACTCCCGGAACGCGCGGGCAACAAGTGGCAAAAGTTCTGCGTCGGACAGTGTGCGCCGCCCGCCCATGTGATAAAAAAAGACGGTGCGGATGTTTGTTTCGACAAACACCTCTGGCGAGTTGAAAGCGAATGCGGCTACCGCGCGCGCGGTGTAGTGCCCCACCCCCGGCAGCTTTTCTATCTCTTCAACTGTATTTGGAAATCGTCTGTCGTATCGGCTGTACTTGTTGTTTATTATTTTTGCCGCCTGGTGCAAAAATTTTGCCCGCCGGTTATAACCGAGCCCCTGCCAGACACTGAGCACATTCGCAAGCGACACCCGCGCAAGCACCTTGGCGCTGGGGAACGTGCGTATAAACTTTTTGTAATACGGTATGACGCGCTCGGCAGGCGTCTGTTGCAACATCACCTCGGATACCAAAATTTTATACGGGTCGCGCGTCGCTCTCCACGGCAAATGCGTCCGAGCGTCCTCAAGATAGTGGCGCCGCGCTTCCCAAACAAGTTTGTTGAGGTCGGCCTTTCTTTGCCGCATAAAAAAATTTTACCATGTAATAGCAAAAGCCCCCGCGCAGTGCGCGGGGGCTTTTGGAGACTGCGCGAGAGTCCGCCGGCTGGCGGATTACGCTTTAGGACGGGCATCGGAGACCGTGAGCATGCGACCGCCGAACTCCTTTCCATTCCACATGGAAATTGCATTATCGGCGCCTGCGTCATCAACCATCTCCACAAAGCCAAAGCCCCGGGAGCGGCCGGTCTCGCGATCAGTCACGATGCTCGCCGTTGCGACCTCGCCCGATTGGGCGAAGGCATCGCGGAGCTCATCACCCGTCGTGCGATACGGAAGACCGCCGACAAAGAGTTTGCGTGCCATGAATTACGAGAAACAAATAGTACTTGCGTTCTGCGTAAGGGCGACCCTCCTGGCACAGCGGCGCATGGAGACACTTACTTGAACGCCTCTAGTGTAGCACTAGTAGGCCGGGTGGGCAATTACCACCAGGCGCCGGTCGAACGTTTTTGCCGAGGGGACCCAGTCCCCGTCGCAGGTAATAAGCACCAGCTGTTCGACCCCGGTAGTTGTAAACAGAGCATCGGTTGGCGCGTTTTTTTCATAGGTCTCCACCGAATATACTCGGTAGAGCAGAGAGCGGCCGGCCTCATCGTCTACGGAAATATAGTCCCCTTTTTTGATCTGCGAGAGATTACCAAAGACCCCGGACATCAGACGAGTATTGTTGACATGGCCGGCAAAGACCGTGCTCCCCGGCTCGCCGGGCTTCGAGCCGAGCGAGTACCACGACACATTACTAAAGTCCTGTGGTGTACCCATGGTAGCGTCGGCTTTGACGCCGACCTGCTCAACCTCGGCGCGCACCTCGAGCGCGGGTATCCGAAGCACTGCGGGGACAAGCGCTGTCCGCGCAGAAGGCGCGGCCGGAAGGTCGAGTGCGGCAAGCGGCGCAAAGGCAACAATTGCGGCGCTGTCGCCGAAAGCTGCCCGAGCGAGCCGCGCGCTCACGTCGGCAGCGCCGATGAGTACGCACACAATGCCTACCGCGGCGATATAGTAGACATATCGCGTAGATACAGGAGCGGCGGGGACAAGAACAACCGTCTTAGCGGACGACAACAGCAAGAGCTTTCTTGACATAGGGGTAGGTCATAAATGCCGCACCAAGTACCAACACTACGGCAAAAGCGACCTCTGTTCCGTTGCTCGGTTCACTTCCCGTGTTCGGCATGCGCGGCGCGACATAAGCGGAATAATTTTGAGGATATTGTTGATAGAGCGTAGTACCGGGAGCGGCGGGTAGTGGTGCGTACGGAGCGTAAGTCGGCAGGACCGTTACGGTACAAACGGCCGTCTGATTGGCGTTGGTCACCGTAACGGTCTGCATCCCGCTCACGGAAAACGTGGTGGTAAGCACCGGCCCAATGTTGGGAAAGTTTTGAGTAGCGGTGCTCCAGTTATAGGTAAAGCCCGAGCCGCCCTGCACGCTAAAGCGCGCCGACTGTCCGAGCGACACCGTCGGGGTCTCATTGTAGCAGGAAAGAGGCGGCGGAGCGGCTGTCCAGGGGAAGAGGGTCGTCGGAGGATTGAAGGTGCCGCCACTCATAGTGATTACGCATAGTTGGGTCTGCCCTGCAGATACCGTATTGTCGCAACCGACGGAATAGGAGGGGTTAAAGCCGTACTGATTTATAACGGTCACTGCATAAGAGCCGGGATTAATGCTGACCAATGTTCCGCTTTGCGAACCCTGAAAGCTCGTTAAGCTAGGGCTATTGCCCGAGACAGCCACGGTAAAATTGGACGGCGAGTAGGCAACCCCTGTCGGGTTGATGACTTGGACATATACGTTTAAAAGTCCGGTGGTAGGACTCTGAGCCAGAACGACTGCGGGAACCAAAAAACCGAGGCCCACTGCTATAGAAATAAGTACCTTTTTCATAGAGCGCCATAGTATAACGGCACCCCTAGGCCTGCAAGTTGACAGGTGTGTCAATGTGCTCCAATTCGACATGGGGCACTAGAGCCGTAACGCCGGCCATAAGTCCTGCCCCTACGACAAAGAGGGTAAGGTGCTTGAGGTAGTGGGTCGCGCTCACCGCCTCGCGCACCGAGTGCGGGATAAGGTCGTGTAAAACAACAACCATAACACCCCCGGCGGCGACGGCGAGGAGCGGGCCTTCAAGCATCTCGAACGTATCGAGTAAAAAGTAACCCCCCACCGCACCCACCATTATTGTCGCCGAGGTGGCAAAGTTGATTCTGAGTGCGCGACCAACACTATATCCTGCATCGCGCAGTACAAAGTACTCCGAAATTTCTTGCAGCACTTCGTGGACGAAGATGCTCAGAGCCGCCGCCCACCCGAACACGCTTCCGGTAGCGAACGCTGCCGCCAAAAAGATGCCGTCGGCGGCGTTGTGCACACTGTCGGTCAGGAGCATCCGGCGCGGGTCGAGGTGGAGATGTGCATGCTCGTGGTCGTGGTCGGTAGTGCGCACCTCGTGCTGGTGGAGCCCGGGCATGAACTTAAACGCCACCCATACGAACAGCGCGCCGCCAAACATCCACAGCAACCCAACGGTGGTGGAGCCCGAGTGCTCTATCCCTTCGCGCGCAAGCCCGTAGGCAAAAACGATGAACACGCCGGCAGAAAAACTGATAAGAAAGTGTAGGTTGCGCTCGAGCGCCGCTCCGGCGCTTCGCCATACGGAAACAATGCCCACTATCGACGCGAGCATAACAAGCGCCGACGCCAAAAGGATTTCACTCATAGAAAGTGGAGCATATCACAAAAACGGCTGGAGTTTGCCGCGATTGAAGAGACGACCTTCGAGGGTCCACTTGTCGTAGCCATACATAAAGAGTGCAAGGGTGATGCCGATAAGCACCAGGTGCGGCCAGACCGACTCGCCGAAATACAGGAGCGAAAGAAATATCCAAAAGAGAAAAAAGAGTGCTGTATGTCGTATCTCAAACCCTATGATAAAGAAGGTGCCGATGAGGAGCTCGATGATGCCGGCGCCCAGCACAATGAAGAGCGGCTCAAAAGGGAAAAACTGCACGAGATTGTACTCAACGACGGTCGAGAGCGCGAGGTTGCTGTAGATAAATTTGGCGTAGAGAGCAGCGAAGATGATCGAGATGCCAAAGGTGATGCGCAGGATGAGGAATGCGTGCGGCAAAAAGCGCTTGGCCTGCGCGCCTGCGTTGGAAACGAGCACCATGGCGGCAATGGCACCGAGGTATCCCAGATAGTTAAGCATATACAAACCGTGAAGCGCCGTGGCGGCGGCAAATACCGCGAGCGCTACGAGCGCCATGGCGCGGACAAAATATCCGAACACTAATAAGACACCTGCGGTATAGAGTGCTAGTTGAACGGCAGGGGCGAGCGCACCAAAAGTGCCGAGAGAAAGCTCAGGCCCGAAGAGGGAAAAATGGTAGGCGCTAGCGATAAAAGAGAGACCGAGCGTAATGCACACCGCGAGCGGGGCGAGCAGCCGCAGACGGACGAGATATGGTTCGAAGAAAACCTCCAACCGGTGCGTGAGCGACATAAAAAAGACCGTTGTCACCAGCACAAAGGCCATAAATCCCCAAAAGAAGAATTGGAACATGTTGGTATAAAACGCGTCAAAGGGGTTGGGTGAGGGAGTAGAAATATTATGTGCAACCATCTCTGGAGAAAGTACATATACCTCATGCGCCGAAGCATGAGGGAGCGCAAACATGGGTATTAAAAAAACGAGGCCGAGTAGCGCACAAAAAACAAAAGACCGCATATATTTATTGTACACTAATCCGGTTCGACCAAACCGAGCCGCACAAGGCGCGATTCTATTGCACCGCGGTGGCGGCCCAAATCTTTTATCAGAGTAGACAGTGTCACCTTGTCGCGAAACATTTCTGTAAGATGCGTGTCATCCTCCTTGCTCCACGGCTTGTACGCATTGGGATGCTTTTGCCGCATCTTTTCCAAACGGCTCTGCCCTTCGCCCGCCTCTTTTGTTTTTTGTACCTCCTCCGGCTCCCTGCCACCGACACCCTTAAGAAATGTCTTATGAAGCTCGGCAAGCTCGAGAGGCGGCATCGTGCTAAATACCTTTGCCGCCTCTCCGGAGGCAGAACGAAACTGTACATCTCGCTTTAATATCGTCGGGTGCACTTGCAGTGCTCGGTCATTAAATCCCAAAAGAAAGAGACCCCCGAGCGTGCGCACGCGGGAAAGTGCAACGTATCCTTGTCCATACTCAAAGGCCTGCCTCAAGTCCATCACTGCGCTGTCGATGCTCATACCCTGACTCTTGTGCACGGTGATAGCCCATGCAAGCCGCAAGGGCACCTGCACAATTTTTGCGAGCACCCGGCCACCCTCCTCGATACGCCACTCTTCGGGTGAGGCCTCAATGAGGCGTCCGCCATGCGTGCGTATAAGCGGAAACCCGCTGTCGGCAAACCCCTCTATCTTACCCAGAGTCCCGTTGACATAGCCGTGCTCAAAATTGTTGCGTGTAAACATCACCGCTGCCCCCTCTTTGAGAGCAAGCGTCTCCGGCGAAAGGCAGCCGCGCTTTAAGGACACAACGAGTGCCTTGGCACCCTCCGCGCGCATCGCAAAAACCTTTGCCGGCGCGTCTATTTTGCCGAGCTGCTCGTCGTTGATACGGTCTACATCGGCGTTGTGAGGGTAAAGCCGCGTATGCAACCCTTCGGCGGGTTTTTGCGCGCGGGCGCGCAATGTCGTCTTGTGTTTTTCCTCAAGCATCCCCGCCCTCAATGCGCTGAGTAGGTCTAAAAAGGCATCATCCTCCTGCCGATGCTGCTCGCTCAAGTAGCAATAGAGCGGGTTGGCCGCGGCCCAGCTGGGAGAAGTGAAAGCAAACCCAGCCCCCGCCGCTTCGCTCGGGGTCCCGCTGCGGGAGACCGGGGGCAGTTGGAAGAAGTCCCCCACAAAAATAACCTGCAGCCCGCCGAAGGGCCGCTCACTACCCCGCAGAGTGCGCAGTGCTCGGTCGACCATTCCCAAAAGATTCGAATCAAGCATTGAGATCTCGTCGATTATAAGCACAGAAGTGTTGCGCGCGCGGCGTACCAACGCCTCGCGCTCAAGCATCGCCTCAAGCTCCCATTCACTGAGATCGCGTTTTATCCCGATGCCGCTCCAGGAGTGTATGGTCATCCCTCCCACATGAGTCGCCGCTATACCGGTCGAGGCGGTTATGGCGGGCTCTACCCCGCGCTCGCGCAGCCACGCAACATAGTGGTTGATAGTATAGGTTTTGCCGCTCCCGGGCTCGCCGGTCAAAAAAACATTTGCGCCTGTTTTTAAAATCTGTAACGTTTGTTCTTGGGTCATGGTCTTAGAAGTTTTTAAAATCCCTATTTCTCTCCTTCACCAAACTCCAAACACACCGAGTTTAAACAATACCGCTTGCCGGTTTTGGTCGGACCGTCGTCAAACAGATGCCCCAAGTGCCCTCCACACTGCGCGCACACCACCTCGGTGCGATGCTGACCATGTGTGGTGTCTTCGACATATTTGACCGCTCCCGGCAACGCCTCGTCAAAGCTCGGCCAACCGGTCCCGGAGTCAAACTTTGCATGTGAGGGGAAAAGAGGATTGCCGCAGGCAACGCACTTATACACTCCCTCGCGCTCCTCTTTGAGGAGCGCACCGCTAAAGGGTACCTCAGTCCCCTTCTCCCGCAAGACCGTGTACTGCTCAGGAGTAAGCCGCTCCCTCCATCCCTGTTCGCTATTAGGCATATATGTGGTTGAAGATTTAAGAAGAGTAAATTTTTAAACTATAAGAAATTTTCCTGATTTTACTAATTTAATACTGTTGTAATTCATCGGATCAGAAAATTCAAATTGCCAAATAGAATATACTTTTTCCTTGCTTCTCTCAAAAAATAAAGTGTAAACTTTTTTCTTGGTATGCTCTTTCCACTGACGATACGGATAATACAATTGACGAATGATTACATTTTTATCACCTTTGTTTTTCGCTTCTACAAGAACAATTTTGTCCTTCCCCTCATATCCTGCGTCAATTTCTGTCTGAACACTTCGAGTACTAATTTTCTGAGTCCCTACAAAGAAATCAAAAATGGGAGTATACTTTCTGCCTCGAATTGTCAAAACCAACGACGTATCCTCCATGAAGGTACGAATCAAACTCGACGCGTAAGCAAAGTCTAAGTGTTGCATTTCAGAGTCGCCAACCAATGATGTTTCCAAATCAAAATCTAACTTTGATGTGTAACTGGTAGGTTTTTTTGTAATTTCAGGGATATCTACATACCCTTCCCCTTTAATTATTACAAAATCTCCATTTTTTATAGGCAGTAAAAATAAATTATTTTCTTGAAATATTTTTGGACGACTTTCACGTGTGTCTTGTTTGCAAAGAATACGAACTTCTTTTTCGCCGGTAGTTGTGAACGCCTGTACAGAACGTTTTATTTGAGCTGAGGATAAAAGAAAGGGAGATTTACTAAAATCGTGTTCTAGAACTTTATGATCGCCACAAATTTTCTTCCAAGAAATACTACTAGCCATAAAAAATATTACATATTAAGGAGGCGTTTTTTCGACAGTTCGAGGTAGTCCTTTTCCATATCAATTCCTACAAATTTTCTATCGTGCATAACTGCCGCAAGACCAGTAGTGGAACTACCGGTAAATGGATCGAGTATAATATCCCCCTTATTAGTGCTGGCAAGAACGATTCGTTTTAGCAAATCAAGAGGTTTTTGGGTTGGATGTTTGCCAAACTTTTTTTCAGTCGGTTTTGGAGTCCCCATTGACCATACTGAGCGCATCTGGAGACCGGGCTTCTTAATTTTATCTTCCGGCCAAGACCCCTCCTTCATGAGATTGTAGTTGAATGTATGTTTTGCTTTCTTTTCTTTACGCGCCCAAATCAAGGTCTCATGACTTGCAGTGAAGAACCGGCAACTTAAATTTGGCGAAGCGTTTGGTTTGAACCACGAAATGTCATTGAGAATATGATACCCCAGCGATTGCAATGCATGGCCGCATTGGTAAATAGAGTGGTAAGTACCACTTACCCACAACGTGCCGTGGGGTTTTAGAATTCTCCTACAAGCGTCGAGCCACTGGTAGTGAAAGTCGTAGTCACCTTCAAACCCTTTGCTCCTGTCCCAATCTCCCTTATTAACACTGACCATACGACCGGCATGCACACTGAAACCGTCATTGGAGAGATTATAAGGAGGATCGGCAAATATCATGTCTATGGAGTTTTCGGGTAGTTGATTGAGCAACCATATGGCATCGCCATGGTAGAGCGCCACATTGTCTTTCATAAAGTAGGGTCGGGAACCTACTTTAGCGAGCACTTTTTGTTTTGATAGAAGCATCTCGTCCATAATAGCAGTATTATCTCCACTCTTCGTCGGGGACTGCAACAACATCCTCAAACTCGGCGACGGCCGCAGGGATAATGCATAGCACCCGCCCGGCGATTTTAAAGTTGTCGCGCAGTACTATGGGTTTGTACTTTGGATCCTTACTCTCCGGATATAGAATGGTGACCCCGTTGCGGCGCTCGAGCCGCTTAACCGTGACCATATCGCCGATGATAGCGGCCACTCTGTCGCCGCTTTTGACGCTGTCGGTAAACTGAACCAAAATATAGTCGCCACTTTTGACCCCGGCATCGGCCATCGAGTCGCCGACCGCGCGTACCGCGACTATCTCGCCCACGCTCTCGACTATCTCTTTATCCACCTGCAAAAATTCGTCTGTCTGCTCGGCGGCAAAGACAGAGAGGTCGTCGCAGCCGACATTTGCCACCACCGGCACCGACACGAGCATTGCAGCCTGCCCTGCCCCGCCTACCGCGCGCAACTCGATGTTGCGCCGCAGGTTCTTTCGGCGCACGATAAAACCTTTTTTCTCCAGTGTTTCGAGATATTGCGTTATTGTCCGTATGGACTTAAACCCCAAGTTTTGCCGCAGTTCATCAAGCGTAGGCGGCTGGCCTTTGGCCTTTATATAGAGTTCGATGTTGTCGAGAACGCGCTTTTGCTTGCCCGTGAGTGATTGATTGTATGTATACATACACACAGAGTAGCACATATTGTGCGCAATAATACACACAATACACAAATCTGTGGATAACTAATTTTGTGGGGCTACACTCGGTGGTCGTGTTTGGAGAACAGCTCTTTAAATGTGAGCTTGGCGACAAAAAATAGATAAATAATTTCGAGTATACCGAGCGTGTTGACCACGAGTAAAATAATAAACCACCCGTACTGCCCCCGCCGCGCCGCATGCCAAAGCGCGAGCCCCTTCCATACCAGCGACCACGCAACAAATATGATAAGGAGCGGCACCGCTACTGCGAGCGCCCACAGCACCCATTCATACCCGCCGAATCCTGCGCTCATCATCCCCCAATTATCGTTAGAATAAGTGCCGCCCCACTCCCCAAAGCGATTCATATACATACTTTCAAGTATAACAAAGAAACAGACAGCACCCTACGGTTCGCGGCGGATGCCCCAGTACATAATAATTATTGAGGCAAGCGCAAGAGCGGCGGCTACTGCCGCTATCTGGTACCAAAATGGCAACGTTCCCGCGTAAGCAAAATAAAAGCCAAACGGCGCAACGCCGAGAGCGGTGGCGGCAATATACCGCGGCCACGACATAGTGCTAAAGAGCCCCAGCGCATAGCTCAACACATCGACAGACACCAGCATACGCAGCGCAACCACTGTGCCAAAAAGATGTTTTTTTGGAACACGATTCTCCAGCAGGCGCACGCGCCGCATTCCTACTATGCGCTCTACGAAAGGTGCGCCCCACCGCCGTGCAACACCAAACGCAACAGCCGCGCCGAGCGTCCACCCCGCAATGCTCATAAGCGCCGTCGGCACCGGCCCCCACGCCGCTGTGCCGAGCGGCACCAAAAGAACCAGGTCAAGCGGAATAACAAAAACGACAAACACGGCGATGAGTAGTATAAATCCAAACATCCCCACAGCACCTCCCGCATTTACCACTTCCGCGAGCGCGTCTTTGTGCACATTGGCTACAAGTGATGCCGCCACAAACAGCGCGCCAAACATAGTAAGCGCGCCCACCTGCTGAGCAATAACTATATGTTTGTCTTGCATACCATAAGCGTACACGATAATGCGCCCTACTGTGGTAAAATTCTCGCGGAGTACGCCAAAAGGAGCCCGTTGATGACAGAAAAGACAGGGGAACTGACACACTGGATTACGATAGTGCAGACACCGCAGGGCGAGGAGCCGGAGTGGGTGCGCTGTTTGTGGGTCGGGGTCTCTCTGCGATGCCTCTCCACCGGCAAGGGCGCCTACGCCGTGCCGCGCGCCGAGGCGCTGGCAAAGCTCGCCTCCAAGTCGCCGGATGCGGCAGAATGGTACGAGCAATACGACGAGCGTGAAAAGTTCTACTTTATTACCGAGGAGGTAAAAGACATTACCGCAACACTTGTCTCGACTGCGGAGGCATAGGACACACGGGAGCGGCGAACCCACGCCGCTCTTTTTATTTTTATCTCGACGAGAGCCGCCTGAGAGCGCGGCGGCACTCGCGCCAGCGCGGAGCGGCCCGCGCGACAAGCGTCCAAAACGCCGACGAGTGGTTAAACTCCCCTAAGTGACACAACTCGTGGATGATTATGTAGTCCTTCAGCGCGGGCGGGAGGAAAAAAATTTTGTAATTAAAGTTGAGGTTTCCCTTTTCCGAACAGCTGCCCCAGCGCGATTTGTGATTTTTTATAAAAACCTTTCCCACTGAAAACCCGTACACAGCATTAAAATATCCGAGACGCGCATGCACCAGTGCGCGCGCGTGCTCACGCACTTTCATATACTGCCACCGATTACGCCGCATTAGAAACATAATATGGGCACCCAACAATATCCTACCAAATTTTTTTGATTGTGTTATTGTGCTCTGCAGATTCGTTGATGAAGGAGGATGAAGATGGCCGACGCTGCTGAAAAGTTTACAAAAGGGGAATATATTCTCTGGGACGACCAAGCGGTGGATAACGGACCGGAGTCAATAAAAAAACTAAGAGACGAAAAGGGGAAAGGACCGTTTTATGTCACGAATGTGCGCGACAATGAACAAGAGGGGGTGTTCCAAACCCTCACCATTTGTATCAACGGGGAGTGGGGTTCGACCCGCGCTGTATCAAGCAAGTGGATGCGCCACTTATTACACTAGTCCTATCCCTCCCCGACCTTGCGTGTTTTTGCATGCGCAAGGTCTTTTTTATTGCGTCACAACGGTCTTCAGCACCACCGAGCGACGGATTGCATCAAGCTCTTTAAGAAGCGCCGCGCGGTCAAACTCGGTGTGTGTGCCCGGATCATAGTTCTCTATCGAGCTCGAGTGGAGAAAGTAACGCACGGACGTACAAGGGCTGCTGGTCGCCAGCGCGTATACGAGTTCTTCGTACCGATTGCCTGCAGCCGCGCCGCTGGTGGTGGCGAGCGAGTAGGAGATGCCCCCTTCGGTAAAAGTGTAGGAGAAAACATTTTCCTGCAGATATATATCGCCGGTGCAGTTTCTTGCCCGCGGGAGTTGCTCGACGGAAATGCGCGTGTCGGAGGACAAGTTTGTTCCAGCCGAAGTCGTTGCCATACTGGCGGGGATAGTAAGTGCAATGCCGTGTATTAATTTTTTGGGACCAAATGCATCGTATGTATAACCCTCGTTGAGCGTGTAGCTCTCTGGATATCCGAACGAAAAGGTAGTGGTCGCATAGTTCTGCGAGAGAACTGTGCCGGAAGACGTAGGGGCAGGAGCTGGCTCTCGTGGCGGGTTGAGGAGCCGTGTGAGTGGCGCGCGGTACGCCATCGTCGCCCCTACCCCGAGCAGGAGCACCACCATTATAACGACCGCCCATATGCTTTTAGTCATACGGTTTGTTTACGTGGCTTATTAATAAGTGCGAGAGAGAGGGTGAGGCACGCAATCGTGACATCGCGGAAGAGCACGTCGAACTGCGAAAGGTTAAAGGCCACGATTCCCAGCAGCAGGGCGGTTGCCAGCAACGAGGGAACAAAGATTTTGTAACCGGAGAGTATCCAGAGGCCCAACACTACTTCTACCGCGCCGAAGGCGTGCAACAACACCATATCGGGCATGTAGCCCATCAGGAAAGACGGAAAGTACCCAAACCACGTGTACGGGTCGCCAAAAACGGCGGAGAGCGGCGGATACAGGAACGCGAGGGCCGCTCCGACCCGGAGCAGAAAGTACGCGGTGCGCGCGTCGTAAGTAATCATTCCGCTACTATAACCTCGCCGAAGCTGCCTGCATTGCTGTGGTTGTGATACTTCCATGTGCCGGCCTTGTCGAACTTAAAGCTGTAGGAAGCACCGGTTTGGCATTGGTCAAACGCGAGCGCGGAGCCCGCGGGACAGTGTTCCGAAAGCGCGGTCCCCGCGTAGGCCGTGTGTGCCGGGTGCGGAGCCGAGGCGACCCACATAGAGCCGGAAGAGCTGTTGGTAAAGGTGACCGTGTCACCGCGTTTAATGGTGATAGTCGCCGGAGAGAAGCCTGCATCGCTGTAGTTGACGGTTACGGTTTTGGGTTCCGATGCCGTGCTGCCCGATACCGGCGTTTCGGCTGAAACGGCGTCCCCCGCCGGAGCGGTGGGCGCCTTTGCCGTGTACCACCACGCGACTCCTGCTATAAGCACAACTGCTGCAACAACCGCCGCCCATCCTGAGGAATTCATACTATATGTAAGCAATTAATATCCTAGTAATCACCCGCCAGTATATCACAGGAGGTGTTTACCTGCGTTATTACTTTTTGTGGCCGAACATACACCGCAGGCACACCCCCTGGCCCGGGCGCGTCTTTATGTAGCGGTTGCCGCAGGTACAAAGCAACACCATCGTCTTGCCCGGCTTTACTATCCAGTGGCCGTCTTTCTGATACTGCTTAGGAGGCCCCTTGAGTTTGGGGATATGGATAGGGGTAGCCGGCTTTTTTTGTGAGTGAGGAGTCATCTAGTTAGTGGGTGTCTATAAACGTGAGTGCTTTCCCCTGCTTGCCGGCGCGGCCGGTGCGCCCTATGCGGTGGACGTAGTCGTCGTGGGTATTGGGGAGGTCGTAGTTGATGACATGGGAGACGCCGCCTATGTCGAGCCCGCGGGCAGCGACGTCGGTGGCGCACAGCACTTGCACGTGGTCTTTTTTAAAGAGGTCGAGAGCGCGCTGGCGTTTGCCCTGCGTTTTGTTGCCGTGTATCGACTCCGCTTTAATGCCGCGCGCTACCAAATTTTTTGAGAGCCGCTCCACACCGTGCTTGGTGCGGCCAAAAATGAGCACTTTGTCGAAACCGGGCGCAATAAGCAGGTCGTGTAGAATATCCAGTTTGTCGCTGCCGCGCGGGACGCGCACAACGTCTTGGTCGATAGTGGCGGAGGTCTCGCGCGTCTTTACAGAAATGCGGGTCGGCGCATGCATAAACTCTCCTATCAACTTTTCTATCTCTTTACTAAGCGTCGCAGAGAAAAAGAGCGTGTGGCGTGGCGCGGGAAGAAGCGCGAGAATCTTGCGCATATCATTTATAAAACCCATATCGAGCATGCGGTCGGCCTCATCGAGCACCGCCGTGCGAAAGTCGCCCAAGTTGAGTGCCCGACGCTCAAGAAGGTCTTTAAGCCGCCCCGGCGTACCTATAACAAACGCCGGTGTGCGGCGCAGCTCGCTTATCTGCGGGTTGATGTTGGCACCGCCGACACATACCGCCGAATAGATGCCGAGTCCTTTGGCAAATCCCTTAAGTTCGTCGGCTATCTGGAGTGCGAGTTCGCGCGTCGGGACCATCACCAACACGCGGCTGCCCTGCTCTGTAATAATTTTATTGATGAGCGGAACAAGAAATGCGGCGGTCTTGCCGGTCCCTGTATTGGCCACGCCGACCACATCCTCACCACGCAAAATATGCGGGATCGTCTTGTCCTGAATCGGGGTCGGTATAATGTAGCCCTTTAGTGCGATATTGTTTTTTAGCCGCGCATCTATGGCAAAGTCCTTGAACTGGTGCTCGGGGGAGTATACCTCGACCACTTCGGTGATAACCGCCCTGTTGATGAATTTTGATACGTCCGAAAACGGCGCTGGGGTACCCCTCTTCTGCGCCGGACGCCCGCCGCGACTGTTGAAAGAGTGCTTGCGAAAATGGGCACCGCCGCCACTTGGACGCGTCTTAGAGGAGAACCGTGAAGGTCCTTTATTGAATCGATGCTGGGGCATTGATGCCCACTATAGTATCAGATGAACCCAAACTTGTCAAATAGTGCGAGCAAAGTAAGCGACGCTATTTGAAGTAGCTCCACATTGCAGGGTCCTCTCCCCCGTCGAGGCGAAAAATAGCCACTCCGCGGATGCCCAACTTTTTTGCCAGATCTATTTTTTGTTTAATGGCCTCGGCGTCTTGCCACACCATATATCGAAAAGAGGAGTGGGAGTTGTTGGCCTGTGCGGAGGCGAGCGCCCCTGCGGCGGCCCTGTCGGCCGAAGTGGTGCCCGAAGGCGCATGCGCCGAGAGATCAACGGGAGCACTCGGCGCGGCGGCCATACCGGCAGCCGGCACGTAGCTGAAGCCGAGCTCGCCGGAAAACTGCCGCACCGGCGTGATGCCGTATTGGGCGGCAATAGGCGCGGCATAGCCCGGGCCAAACGACCACAACAGGTCGTACACGTAGCCGTCGGAGTAGGCGGTCACATCCCACTCGTAGCCGTAGGTCGCAACACCCATGACAATTTTGCTTTTAGGGATTACTTTCATTGCCTCGCGTATCGCCTTTTCTACCCAGGCGGTGTCGGCGACTGGTGCGTACAACTGGCCCTGCACCGTGGCCTCGGCGGCGCGCTTGGTATCGACACTCTGCTGGTCGTAGGTCATAAAGCGCACGCGGTCACAGTACTTGTTTATCTGTACAAAGTCGTTGGCGTAGAGCCCCGCATCCTGCGGCGGGGTTACATTAAAGTAGCGGTCGGAAAGCGGCGTGCGCGACTCGATGGTGCACATCACCCACTTGTTGCCCATTCTGCTGTAGAGTCCGCGTAAAAAGGTGGAGAAATAATTTTTGTCGTCGGCGCTCTTACCCTCAAAATCTATGTCGATGCCGTCAAAGCCCTCGTTGAGGACCAGCGCGGTGATGTCGTCTTCGAGCGCGACGCGACGCGCGCTGTCAGAAAGTATCGCGTGCAAGGATGCAGTGTCGCTGGTCATGATGGTCGGGATGACGCGCACCTTTTTGGCCTTGGCGACCGTGATGAGCGAACGCCACGGCTCCTCCGCGATGCCTACCATGTCGCGAATAGTGCCGTCGTCCTGCAGAACATATGCAAACGGATTGATTTCTTTCAACTGGTCGATGTGCGCGAGCGCGTCTTGCGTCGAGGAGGCCTCGCGCCAGTACGGCAGCCAGCCGGAGTACTCAAAGGAACTCACGCTCGTGCCAGAACTGCCGGAAGGAGTAGTGGGCACAGATGCCCCGCCGAGGGCCGCTTGGGTCCTCGGGCCATAGACGCCGTAGCCCGCGACCACAGTACCTGAGCAGATGATGCCGCTGTCGCATTGAAATTTTTTGAGCGCTGCGTCGGTCAGCGGCCCAAAGTAGCCGGTGGCCTTGCCCTGGGCTAGGTATCCTTTGGCGATGAGCGCTTGCTGGAGCGCCGTGACAGAACCCCCCGAAGCACCAAACGAGAGAGACGCGGCAGACGCGCTCGAAGGAACGAGCAAAAGTATAAAAGTCGCAAATAGAAAAAGTTTCTTCATATGTTCTTACTATATCCTCACAGTATATGACGGCTACATGAAGTTTGTATTACGATAAAAATTGTCGTAGCTTATGCGTATTCCCATGCCCCAGCATCCCTAAATACGATTGTCTGGTCGCTTCTTCTCTCCCCTCCCCGTGCCTCTCTCGTAGTCGTCTAAACATCCGCCGTTTGGAACTTGTCCGCAAAACCCTGTGGTCAGGAAAATGCACCCAGCCGAGGAAATCAATGCCCGAGGCAAAGGTTTTAATAGATACTTTATCGGGGTGTAGTTTTAGCTTTAGCTCATTGTTCAGAAATACTACGATATATCGTAGTATTTTCT
Source organism: Candidatus Adlerbacteria bacterium RIFCSPHIGHO2_02_FULL_54_18 (assembly GCA_001775445.1). Lineage (GTDB taxonomy): Bacteria > Patescibacteriota > Minisyncoccia > Phycocordibacterales > SBAW01 > GWA1-54-10. The sequence continues at coordinate 4,915 of MEWV01000025.1, read as the reverse complement.
CTAACTCGTATTTATAACGCGACAAGAATACAAAATCATCCGCGTAGCGGACGTAGTGCTTGGCTTTGAGTGTGTGCGTCACATACTGGTCAAACTCGTTCATATAGATGTTTACCAAGAGCTGCGAGGTCAAATTGCCGAGCGGCAATCCTATTTTTCTAGAGGCGTCGCCTCTATTATTTGTGTGGAAGCTGCCGACCACCTCGCGTAACAACCAAAGAATGCCCAGGTCGGAGATATGTCGTTCAAGTATGAAAAAGAGTGTTCGGTGGTCTATCGAGGCGAAGAACTTGCGGATGTCGCATTTTAGTACCCAGACAGTGCGTGTGTGGTTTTTGGAAACTTGGTACGCAAAAGTACGGAATCGTTTCATAGCTTTGTGCATGCCCTTCCCTATGCGGCATGAGTAGCTTTCATATACGAAAGTGCGATCGAAGTAGGGGTACAACACTCGGTATAGGGCATGGTGGAGCAGGCGGTCGCGGACACTCGCTTTGTGAATATCGCGGGGCTTGGGGTCGGAGATGCGGAAGTGATGATAGCCACCGTGGCAGTAAGTCTGACTTACTAGGTCGTCGTGGAGTCGGGTAACCTGATATATCAAGTCAGTTTGAAACTCCAAGACATCAAGCTTTTTGCGTTTGCCCTTGCGGAACTCCTTCCATGCCAGAAGCAAATTTTCGACAGAAATGATATCGTCGTAAGTATGGGTGAAAATTTTTCTTTGACGACCCCCCCCCGACGGGATTTGCTTCCCATTTTGGAGCGTATCAAAGAGTCCTATTTGTTGTGGCATGAATACTATTCTACCCTCCCGAAAGTTCATCGCTATACTGTAGGCGAAAGGATAGACACTCTTTTTATTGAAATACTGGAAGCGGTTTCGGGCGCGGCGTACCTACCCAAGGATAAAAAGTTGCCTTACATAATCCTTGCTATACGCAAACTCAATACGTTGACCCTATTGCTTATGATTTTATGGGAGACAAAGTCCTTGCGAGATAAAAAATATATTGCCCTATCAGTCCACTTGGATGCTATAGGGAAAATGCTCGGCGGCTGGCAAGGACAGCTGCAAAAACAAAACTCCCCCACCGGAGCAGGAGAGAAATGAAGAGAATTGCGAGAAGCGGAGACACGTTGTCGCGGTTGCGATCGTTGTCGAGCCAGTGGTAGTTCCAGTTCCACGAGCCGTCGTCGTTGCGGTTAAGGTACAGGAAGTACCGGTTGCCGTCGGAGTTCCGCAGAAATATGTACAACGCCGCCTATTACACTGCCCTTTGAATACTCTCCGGGCTGTATCTAACTCGGCATCATAATGCCTTGGCGTTGTACACCAAGTATCTTCTGTTTTTTTAAGCTCGCAAGCACCACTCTTTCTCCAACCGCAGTCAAAGAAACTCTCGGCGCATGGTTGCTGGATTCGGCAGCGGGCAATCCTTGTCGCCCGCATATTCGCCTACTACCATTGTTTATTATACAAAATCGGCTCGCATCTTAGGATGCGAGCCGAGAGTTAAGGAACAAGGGTTAGGGTTAAGTGCCTAATCCTTAAGTGTTACTTGCGAGAAGCGGAGACACGTTGTCGCGGCCGCGATCGTCGCCGAGCCAGAGGTAAGCCCAGCCCCACGAGCCGTCGTCGCCGCGGCGAAGGTACAGGAAGTACCGGTAGCCGTCGGAGTACCGCAGAACGGTGCCCGAGAGTTCGAACCAGGTGATTCTGTAGGTATCATAGAGCCACCTGAGTGTCGCCTGGCCCTTCTCTTCGTAGAGCGTCTGGCCGCATTTCGCGTCGAGACGGATGCCGAGGCGTTTGAGGCGCTTCAGCTTTTCCTCGCCGTCGATGGTCTGCTCGCCTTCCTTGAGTCCGCTTTCGAATCGGACGTCGGAGAAGTCGACGGTGGTCAGCTTGAGAGTATTCTTGTCTTCTTCGACAATCTCCCAGCCGGCACCAATAAACTTTACCGGGTCAAAAGGCGTAGTGCGGTCAACAATGAGCGCGCTGGGGCCCTTGATGACGAACCGGCAGTTGCTTTCGAGAAACTGGCGCGTCTTGCCGGGGTTGTCTCCCTCGCAAAACTTCTTGATGAGGGCGTTAGTCCACCCTGCGCGGCGGAACGCCGCCTTAAGTTCGCTGGCTTGGTCAACATCGAGCATGAGATCGCTCATAGTTGTCACTCCAATAGTGCGACGGTGTTCGTAATTGAACCGTGTCGCGTTTTGATGAACTGTCCTGAGGCCGCCAGAGCGGTCCCATCAGTTACCACCCATAATTGAACACCCTAATGCACGACCTGTCAAGGTCGATGGGTGGCTCTGTAGATCCTTAGAATTTTGCTCCCGGTTGTTTGCGCAGGCGGACGGAGAGCGGCGTAATTTCTAGATATTCGTCCTCACCCATCACCTCAAGCCCGCGCTCTATCGTGAGTTCGTAGGGAGGCACAAGATGCATCGCTTCGTCGGTGCCGGAGGCGCGCATATTGGTGAGCGCTTTGCCTTTGGTCGGATTAACAAACATTTGCTCGCCCTTGGAGGTGTTGCCGATGACCTGGCCTTCATACACCTCCGTTGCCGCTTTGATATAGAGCACGCCGCGGTCCTGCAGGTTCCAGAGAGAAAAGCCGAGCACTTTTCCGGCGGCCATCGATATCATCGAACCCACGGCGCGTCTGCTTATCTCGCCGGCATACGGGCGAAACTCCACGAAGCGAGAGGAAAAGATCCCTTCCCCGCGCGTGTCGAGCACAAACTGCGTGCGATATCCTAAGAGTCCGCGCGTCGGACCCTCCAAAATAAGGCGCACGTGCGTGTCATGAGTGCGCATGTCTTTAATCACCACTCTACGCTGGCCCAGACGCTCGATTATTGTGCCCTGATAGGTGGCGGGGATGTCGATGATAACCTCTTCATACGGTTCGACAAGCTCACCATCATTTTGCTTATGCAAAATGACCTGGGGTTGCGAGACCTGCAGCTCAAACCCTTCGCGGCGCATGTTCTCCAGAAGTATCGCGATGTGCAACTCGCCGCGTCCGTATACTTTAAAAAACTCACTGGAAGAAAAATCTATTTTGAGCCCCACATTTATCTCGAGCTCCTTCTCCAGCCGCGCGCGGATTTGGCGGCCGGTGACGAACTTGCCCTCGCGCCCGGCAAACGGAGAGTTGTTGACCAAAAAGTTGAGTCCAATAGTGGGCTCGTCTACTGCGATAGTAGGAAGCTGCTCCGCCGACTCCTGCGCGCAGATTGTTTCGCCGATATAAATGTCCAACAGGCCTGCCACCAACACAATGTCTCCGGCGCCCGCTTCCGGCACCTCGACGCGCTCCAGCCCTTTAAAAGAAAAAAGTTTAAGAATTTTGCCCGGGCGTGCTACGCCTTGGGTATTTTTAATAAACACACTCTCGCCCGCCTTAAGCACTCCTTCGTAGATGCGCGCCACCGCAAGCCGGCCAAGAAAGTTGTCATACCCGAGATTGAACGGCTGCGCACGCAAGGGTTTAGTATTGAGCCCTGCCGAAGAGGTGGCGGGGACATGTTCCAGAATAGTGTCGAGGAGTGGTGTAAGATCAGTCGATTCATCCGTGAGCTTCTTCTTTGCTATCCCCTGCCGACCGATGGAGTAGACTACCGGGAAATTGCTCTGAGCGTCATTGGCGCCGAGCTCCAAAAAAAGTTCAAGTACACCCTCTTCAGCCATGGCGGGGTCTGCCGCGGGCTTGTCTATCTTGTTGATGACAACGATGGGCTTGAGCCCCAGCTCGAGTGACTTTTTGAGCACAAAGCGCGTCTGAGGCATCGGGCCCTCTTGGGCATCGACCACGAGCAGCACCGAGTCGATAGAGCGCAGCACGCGCTCAACCTCGGAGCCAAAGTCGGCGTGGCCGGGCGTGTCGACGATGTTTATTTTTGTCCCTTTATACTCCAGGGCGGCATTTTTGGCATAAATAGTGATACCGCGCTCGCGCTCGATGTCGTTGGAGTCCATAGAAACGCCTTCGCTGGAGACCCCTGCCTGACGCAAGAGAGCGTCGGTCAAGGTGGTCTTGCCGTGGTCTACGTGGGCAATAATTGCAATGTTGCGGATTTCCATACAAAAAAGCGGGCGGCACCCGCAGTGACCATACTATACGCCATAAAAAGCAGAAAGTCACGCCGGATAACGTATAATCCCCGCTTTTGGCGGGGATTATGCGAAAGACCAAAGTCCTTAAAAAATTACTGTGCTGGTTCTGCCGGCGGCGTCGGCTCAGGTGCCGGTGCCGGAGTCGGCTCAGGTGCCGGCATCGGCGTGTTTGTATCGTCGTTCATTATAGCTATGGAGAAACCAGAAATAAGCTGGCTGATAATGTAACGGCACGTAGCCCCGACACTGGTGCGCCTGTGCGCACGACTAGCTACCGCCCATAAAGTATAGCACCCACATATAGTGAAGCATCTTTGCATTCGAGAATGTAGACAACGTATGTCACGCTCTGAGTTTACACCCAAACCATCCCTCGGCGAAGACTTCTCGGGCCCTTCGTCGCACGCCAAATTTCCTCAGGCCGAAGGCCCTGAGGAGCGGAGCGACGAAGGGCTACATTATACGACCAAGTCCGAACCTTTTTCGAGCACCTGAACTGATGTCGCGCGCTCCGCGCGCGTGGTGACTTTGTACCGCATCGTACGCCCCGATTCCGTGTTGACTCTCTCGGGCGCGAGTACGCGCCCTCGACCCCCGTCCCCGCCGTCTCCCATTCTTTCTTATTTTTCGCGGGGGGAATGCAAAATTGAATGGCGGCGGGGCCGGGGGCAAATGCAAATCCAAAATTGTGCCTCCGTGCATTTCTTGTCGCTAGTGGTCGTCCAGCCCATGGAGTCCATCCTCGGCATCCGCCTCGGACATTTCCGCTAGGGCTACTCGCGCCTACAT
>MEWV01000024.1:15600-35416 GCA_001775445.1 Candidatus Adlerbacteria bacterium RIFCSPHIGHO2_02_FULL_54_18 | reverse complement strand
AAATTCTTTATGGCGATGAATGAGCGTTACCGACTTTGCATAAGCAAGAAGCTGTGCCGCGGTCTCAAACCCCGCATTGCCTCCACCCACCACTGCAACATCTTGTCCGGAGAAGAGAGGTCCGTCGCAGGAGGCACAATAGGTAACCCCTTTATGTTCAAACTCCGCAGCACCTTTTGCCTCAAGTTTTTTTCGGGTGCCGCCAGTTGCCAGCAGAACCGTTTTGGCGGTGTATGTTGCCGTATTTGTTTTTATCGAAAATCCTTCGCTTGCGCGCTCTATCTTTGTCGCCCGCTCGTTGAGCTTTAGGTCGAGCACTTCGCCTGCGTACTCGCGCAGGTGCGTCTCCAACTGCTTGGCCATCTGGAGCCCCGCTATATGAGGAGTGCCTATCCAGTTTTGTACATCTTGGGAGTCGGTTGATTGTCCGCCTATCACCTCGGCAATAAGAACGGTACTAAGCCGCTTGCGCGCCGCATATACTCCCGCGGCCACACCCGCCGGCCCGCCGCCGATAATCGCCAAGTCGTACATTTCTCTATATTACTTTATTTTTGGCCGCCGCAGAAATGAAGGCACTGCGCCCCACTCGTCGTCCTCATCATCGGCAGGCTTTGGCGTCGCGGGGGCGGGCTTGGCCGACTCCTGTTCCTGCTCCCTCGTCTCCTTTTTAGAAGGGGAGTTAAATATCTTGCCTATGGTCGTCTCTTCCTCCTTCTCTTTTTCGCGGAAGGCACCGAAGAGCGGCGTACCGCGGGGTGCTATCCCCATAGCAGGGAAACCGGTCGCTATCACTGTTACGCGCACCTCTCCTTTTTTTAGTTTGTCGTCGCGAACCGCGCCGAAGATTATTTTTGCGTTCGGATCAACAGACTCGGTGATTATCTTTGCGGCCTCGTGTACCTCGAGCATACCGAGGTCATCTCCTCCGGCGATAGCAAATAGCACCCCCTTGGCGCCGTTGATTGAGAGTTCGAGGAGGGGAGAGGATACAGCCGCTTTAGCCGCTGCCGCCGAGCGGTTTTCCCCCGAGGCGATTCCTATCCCCATTAGAGCCGAACCGGCATTTTCCATCACGGCGCGGATGTCGGCAAAGTCGACATTGATGATGCCCGGGTTGGTAATGAGGTCGGAGATGCCCTCCACCGCCTGCTTAAGCACATCGTCGCACATTGCAAACGCATGCTTGAGCGTAGTGTCTTTGGCCACCGTAGCGAGCAGACGGTCGTTGGGGATTACAATGAGCGCGTCTACCTCTTTACGAAGCTCCTCTAGTCCCATTTCGGCGATGCGCATACGCTGTACGCCCTCAAATGAAAACGGCTTGGTGACGACTCCCACAGTGAGCGCTCCCATCTCTTTGGCCGTGCGCGCCACAACGGGTGCCGCGCCGGTGCCGGTGCCACCGCCCATACCACAGGCGACAAAGACCATATCGCTACCCTTCATCGCTTGCTGCACCTCTTCTTTTGTTTCTTCGGACGCGCGCTTTCCGAGCTCCGGATTCATACCGGCGCCCAGACCACGCGTGAGGTTTTTGCCGATATGTATTTTCTTTTTTGCCTGGCTGTGATGCAGATCCTGCGCGTCGGTGTTGATGGCGATAAAGTCCACACCGCGGACCTTGGACTCGATCATATGGTTGACGGCGTTTTTGCCGGAGCCGCCGACTCCGACGACCCGAATCCTTGCAAACGCTTCTACCTCCGGTTGTACTTGCGGCATAGTGGGTAAGAAATTTATAGTAAAGGTCTGCACACTGTACACCGCCTCGCGCGTGCTATGCAAGCATGCACAAATCCACAACTGATTAAGTGGGGGCTTATGCTAAAACCCCCCTATTTTTAGGGCTTTTTTAAGTATTCGCAAAAACTCTTGACGCCTTATCCTTTTGTCTTACGCTACGGCAGGAATTTTTTGAACCACAGCCAGATTGTTTTAAAAAGATCGCCGATACTGTTGTGCTCGGCTATTTCCAAGTCGCCTCCCTCGCTGAATCCCCACACAGTGAGTCCGTACGCGACCGCCCACGACGCATCCCGTAGTTGCATCTTTTGTGACGCCTCGATTACCGCGGTGCGCGCGGGCAGGCGCAACACCGCCTTGGCAAGCTCGGCTACGGTTTGTATAGAGGAGCCGCCGCCGGTCAGTATGATGCCGGCAGGCAAAAGTTCGTCTTTTCCTATTTTTTTAAGATGCGCCTCAATGAGTTTAAACATATCGCTGACGCGGCGCGCGATTATGTCGTCTATCTTGCGCTTCGGATAGGGGGCGCCGAGTACGGCGCCCTGTTTCAGTTGCTCGGCCTCATCCGGGGAGATGCGCAGACCGAGAGCGAGGTCATTGGTGACATCGGAAGCTCCAACGGGAAATACTTTTATAGAAATGGGTACGCTGTCCTCAAATATGATGATAGAAAGGGTCTCGGAGCCGATATTTGCAAGAACGCACCCCACACGCTTCTGCATTTTTGAGAGGGCGATAAACGATGCCGCCAGCGGGGAGGCAACCACATCCTCAACTTCACATCCAGCGTCCTCAACGGCGGCCTTGAGGTCTACCACGTGGCGCTCTAAGCAGGTGATAAACAGCGTTTCAATCGCGATGCGGCTCGCCTTCATTCCCACGGGGTTTTTACCGAGTACTCGAGCACCGTCGGCGTTATAACGCAGCGGGATCTGGTGGATGATTTTTCGGTTTTGTTTAGCCGAAGCAGGGAGGGCGTCCTCGCTTGATTTTGCGGCGCGGGCCAGGTCGCGCTCAGTCACAATCGAGTCGCCGCGCTCTACGATCGTTTCGCCGCGCGCAATATACTCCTCCACCCCGATACCGCCGATCCCTAAATATACGCGCTTGACGCGCACCTGCGCGGCTTTGCTCGCTTGGGCTACTGCCGCCGCGATGGAGCGGCTGACCTCGGGTATCGAGACAATGTATCCCTGGCGCAGGCCGCGCGACTCAGCATAGCCCGTGCCGAGGATGCGCGGCGGCTGGCGCGGGTCTCCGGTGTCCTCGGAGATAACCACTTTGACATGATAGGTGCCTATATCTACTCCAGTTACATGATTAGCCATTGCGACGAAGGCCGAACCGTTTGAGATATCGGTCCTCTTCGTATTCCATTGTAGCACTATGTCGTAGCCCTTTGAGGTGCAGGAGTCCGTGGATAAACAAAAAGTGGAGTGAGTAGGGCTTTGCCGCCTGCTTGCACAGCAAAATTTCGCCGGACGTTTTAGAAAGGGGGAAGGAAAGCACGTTGGAGGTTTTTTTTGAAGGAGTTTTTTTGTACTTCATCGCCCGCCGCATAGCGGCGGGCGATACCAGCGCTACCGAAAGATCATAGCGCTTGCCGAGGATGGCGTTTTTTATTTTTGGAAAGGAGGCAGGGGTGCGCATCCTACTTGCGTCGTTGTCCGCGGAGTGGCTTTTCGAGCATTTTTCCGAGTTTGATGAGTTCCTGCACCTCCTCGCGTCGCGCGATGCGCTTGAGCGCACTTTTGCGGGCCACGGCCTTGGACTTGGTCCTTGTGCGGTAGCGGTTGCCGCGGATGCGCGGGATAACGCCCGCGCCCTGCACGCGCTTGGAAAATCGGCGGATAAGGTTGATAGCCGACTCTCCCTCGTTCTTTGTAACCTCCGCATTGGTAGCCATTGTGTCCACGATAGTAGCACAGCCGTACCGACCCTGTAAAGAGCACTACCGAAAGGTTTTAAGAAAGCGGGGAAGTTCGGCCAGGCCGACTATCTGCTGAGAGGAGTTGTCCATCGACCGCACGAGGATAGTGCGGTCGAGCGCCTCACGCGCCCCCATAATCAGCAAGTGAGAGACGCCCGCCTCGCGCGCGGCGGCCAGTTGTGGAGTGAGTTTCGAAGAGTTGAACGACTGCAGAATGGGTACGCCCGCCGCGCGCAAAAGGTCGACGACCGCAAGTCCCTCAAGCTTGGCCCGCAGTCCGAGCTGGATAAAATATACCGAAGGCACCCCGGACGGAGCGGCAAGCTTAAAGCGTTGTGCCAAAAGACCTTTTTTGCGAAAGTAGACGCTCGCCGACACTCCCGCAGATGTTTTGCCGTCCACGATGGCGGGGCGGGGCGAGAGCCGGCGCAGGTAGTCGTCGAAGCGGCCGCCGAGGCCTCCCACCACTGTGGCATCCTCGCCTGCAAGATCGAACGCAAAGAGCATCCGCGGTTCACGCTCATCAAGCATCAGCATGTCGTCAAACTCATAGGGTAGAGAAAGTTTTTCTAAATGCTCCAGCACCTCGCGGAAATGCAAGCGGCTTTTCTCCGACAAAAAGTTCATTGCTCGCGGACCGGCCAAAGTAACACTGCGGCACTGTTCGCTCGAGCATCTATAAGGAGCCATGCTGTTATGGGGAAGTATTTCGCGGCACTCGCTGTCCAAATGCGCCGCGTTTTTGCGTACATAAAGGGACACTTCGCGCTCAAAGCGCGTGCGGCTGTCTTTGTCACCCAGAGCATTAATCCGCACGCGCGCAACTGCAGCACCCCACTCGCTTAAGATAGTCGCGACCGTTTTCAACAACACCACTTCGGCTAAACTCTCCTCCACTCCGACAATATGAAGGCCAAACTCTCCGATGGTACCGCGGTTGCCCGCTATGGGGGCCTCTGTGAGATTGTGCGGCACATGCATCGGGCTTCCGTTTGCCCAATAAATGAGCACGGGCTCTTCAGGGCGCGCCGCGAGACACCGCACACACACCCCAGATGCTGTGGCAAAGGAGTGGGCGCGGCTCGCTGTCCCCGGTATGCTGCGTTCCATCTCGCGCAGCGGGCGAAATCCATAAAAAGAGGCAACCTCGGCTGCGTGCTTAAGGAACGATGCAGGTGAGGCGCTCAAGGGGGCGGGCATAGAGTTATTGTGGAAGCGCGGCGGTGTCGGTAGGGGAGTAGTGGCTGAGCGCTCCGGGGAAGATATCCAGTTTGTGGAGAGGCAGCAGCCGAAGATATGCGTATCCAATGATATTTGCCCGCGGGAGCATACCCCATATGCGGCTGTCGGAACTTTCGGGGCGATTATCGCCCATGACAAAGTACTCGTTTTGCCCGACGGGGTGCGTCGCGTCGGCGCCGTTGCCGCGATTAACCACGTAGGGCTCGTCGAGTTTAGTAAACGCATCGTTTCCTATTATTCCGGCTGAACCTGAACCCTGATTTTTTGCCACATACACTACTCCGTTACGTATAGCCACTGTCTCTCCCGGTAGGCCGACAATGCGCTTGATAAAAAATTCTTTAGGGCCGCGCGGGTAACGGAAGATGACCACATCGCCGCGCTCGGGCTCGTGCAGGCGGTAAGAGAGCTCGTCTATGATGAGATATTGTCCGTTGTTAAATGTTGGGTCCATGGAGGCGCCCGACACAATGAAGGGTTGCGCGACGAATAGCCGTACCGGGACAACTATTGCGGCGGCGACAAGAACAAATTTGAGGAGTTCGATGAAAAAATTCTCACGGTGCGCCTCTGGCATGCAAGCATTGTATGCTCTCTGTTGCGTTGTGCAAGCCCGGTTGTATACTGCACCACATGTCTTGGATGATTGCAGGGCTTGGAAATCCGGATAAAGAGTATATAGGGACGCGCCACAACATCGGGCGCGATTTTGTAGAGCATCTGCGCGGCGCGTTGCCCAAAAAAGTGAAAGTACTCGACCTAAATGTATATATGAACAACTCCGGTGGCCCTATCAATAAAGCCGTTTCCTCAAAAAAAGCCGCCGAGAAGCTTATTGTGGTGCACGACGAGCTCGACGTGCCGCTTGGGCGGGTTAAAGTGTCCTTTGGCTCGAGCGCCGGCGGCCACAATGGGGTCAAGTCGATAGAAAAAGCGCTTAAGACCCGCAACTATGTGCGCGTGCGCGTCGGAATCAGCCCGTCAACACCAAGTGGCAAACTCAAAAGGCCCGAGGGCGAAAAAATAGTGGACTTTGTGTTAGGAAAATTTAAGCCCGCCGAGCAGGAAAAGGTAAAGAAAGCCCGCAAGACGGCGGGAGAGGCGCTGGAGCTCATTGTGACCAAAGGACTCAGCCAGGCAATGACCGAAATAAACTCCCGTTAACATACTGTAGACACCAGGTGTCTACACCTCAAAATAGCTTATACTTGTTAGTATGGGATATAGAGATCAGTTTGGAACGGACACATATGTTCATGTTTGTAACAGAGGCGCGAAGAAACTTCCGATTTATAGAGAAGAAGGAGATTTGTGGCGTCTGCTAGCAAATTTTTTCTACCTTAACCATCAAGAGAGTATGCCAGAAAACTGGATCCGAAAACTTAAACAGTCTGGTTTGTGGACACCAGGTGTCTACAGTTGGCCAAAAGAGTGGGAACCTCGTGCGCCACTTGTGGCAATACTTGCTTTTTGTATTATGCATAATCACTTGCACTTGGTGCTTAAAGAGAAAGTAGAAAAAGGTATTCCAAAATTTATGCATCGCATGAGCATGTCTTACTCAAAGTTTATAAACGAAAAATATAAAGAGACAGGAAGTCTTTTTCAGGGAGCATATCGGTCACGTGTAGTTACTGATGATGCATACCTGCGCCATTTGGCGATATATGTACAAGTAAAAAATCCTTTTGAACTTAATCCAAAAGGATTACGCTATGCAATAGAAAATTTCGACACTTCATTTGAAGAAGCTAAAACATATCCGTTTACAAGTGTTCACGCTTATGCCACTGGAGAAGACAATCCGATTCTCGATAAAGATATTTATGGAGAAATGTTTGCACAGCCGGAAACGTTTATGCAACTAGCGCGAGATACTATGCTCTATAAGCTGGAAGCACTTGATGTGTGCACCTTATAGTGTAGACACCAGGTGTCTACAGTTTATTTTTTGTCGGCAGTAGCGTAGGAGAGCGCCATGCGCATCTCTTTGGGGTCGAAGAGTGAGATGGTGAAGGGGTAGCGTTTACCGAGCTCGAGCGCAGCGCGGAGCTTCTCCTCGCTTCCGAACTCCGAGACATGCACCAGCCCTGCGATGCCCTCCTCTATCGAGGCGAGCGCGCCGTGCTTGTTAAACTTTATCACCACGCCCTCGACCTTGTCGCCCTTGTTGTATTTGCTTGCAGCGACCTGCCAGGGGTTGTCTTTGAGCGCTTTGACAGAAAGTGAAATCTTGCCGTCTTTAATGTCGATTATTTTAACCTTGACCTTGTCTTCAACTTTAAAGAAGTGCCGCGGGTCGTCTACAAGACCCCAGTCGATTTCTGAAATGTGCACCAGCCCCTCCAAGCCCTCCTCAAGCTTAACAAAGACGCCGAAGTCCACCATCCCCGTTACTTCGCCCTCGACCGTGTCTCCTACCTGGTAGGCGGCAATGAGCTCGCGCTTCTCCTTGTCGTCAATCCCTTTTTCAGAAAAAATGAGTTTGCCCTCTTTTGGCTGCGCGCCGATCATCGAAACGGTGAGCACTGTCCCCACAAGCTTGCGCAGCTCATCGAGGATTTTGTCCTTATCGCCGTCGCTCACTCTCGGATAATGCTCGGCCTTAAGCTGCGAGGCGGGAAGAAAGCCCATCAACCCCTGCCAATCCATAATGAGGCCGCCCTTGTTGGCCTCTTTGACCACGAGCTCAAAGGAGAGTTTTTGTTTGACCGCCTCCTCCGCTTCGGCCCACAAGACGGCCTGGCGCGCCTCTTTGAGCGAAAGCTCAATGTAGCCGTCTTTGGTGTCTATAGAAATAACTTTTGCGGCAACGATGTCACCGACATTGGTGCGCTTGATAACCTCGCGCGCGTTCATATACTCCCTGCCGTAGATGACTCCGGTTCCGAAAGGCGGCAGGTCTATGTAGAGCCGTGCGCGGTCGAGCGCCAGCACTTTGCCCTCGACAATGTCTCCCTCTTTGGGCGGCTCTTGTGAGCGCGCCGAAAGGCCCGTCATCAACGTTTCAACAATGCCCTCTTGAGTGAGTTCTGTAGTGTCCATAATTATTTGATTGTAGGTCGGGGGCCCGTCACACTACTGCAGTGTGTCCGGATTTACTCCCGAGCCCAAATAAAGGCGTTCCCTTTATTGCTGGCCAGTATATATGCCCCATAAAAAAAGTAAACCCCCCTGGGGATAAAAAAGCCCTTAGAATTAGCTTGTAAAAGCGGACAAAATTTGCTATAATTTTGGTATGGTAATCAGCTATGCGGGAGGGGAGTGTTTTAAGGTGAGCCAGGGCGATTTGACGCTCGCTTTTAATCCGCCGGCTCGCGGCTCACAACTCGCCACCTCAAAGTTCGGTGCGGACATTGCGCTTGTCTCACTCGATCATAAGGACTTTAATGGAGTAGACAGTGCCGCTTTCGGCGAGCGCCAACCGTTTGTTATCGAGGGCCCCGGCGAGTACGAGGTTAAGGAGGTGACGGTGCGGGGGTTCGGCGGCCCGACCGAGTACGACGGCAAGCAGACCATAAACACCATTTACAGCGTCGCGGTTGAAGAGATGAACCTCTGCTTCCTCGGAGCACTCGGGAGCGCGGAGTTGCCGGCGGCGGCCAAGCAAGAGCTCGACGACATCGACGTACTCTTTGTTCCGGTGGGCGAGGGAGGAGTGCTCGGGCACGCGGCGGCATACAAGCTCGCGGTCGGACTCGAGCCGAAAGTAGTTATCCCTATGCACTACGAAGCGGCCTCGCTCAAGGCCTTTCTTAAAGAAGCCGGCGCCGAGGACACGAAGCCGATCGAAAAACTCACCATCAAGAAAAAGGACTTGGACGGAAAGGAGGCAGAAGTAGTAGTATTGCAAGCATAACTATGCGGCGCTATATCGAACATATAAGAGAGACGCGGGCGCCACATGAGCGGCGGGTGCACGCGATGCAGATATCGGGCATTATCACCGCGGCTATTTTTGCCGTGTGGGTGGGGACGCTCGGGCTCCGACTTGCTTCCTCGGAGGATATGGCGCAGGCACCGGACTCCTCGCTTAGTGCCGCGGCGGCTGCGGCACAAGGCGCGAGCGGTCCGCACCTCGAGGTCGCCACGACCAGCACGTACGGCAATTAGTTTTTATCGGGGATTTCCACCATGGCCGAAGAAGAAAAGAACAACACTAATAAAAATAACGAGCCGGAAGACAATTCGGAACACACCGGCATAGTTTTGCGCAATATCTCCACCGAGATGCGCGAGGCATATCTCGACTATGCGATGTCGGTTATTACGAGTCGCGCGCTGCCCGACGTGCGCGACGGGCTCAAGCCCGTCCACCGCCGGATACTCTACGCGATGCACCGGATGGGGCTCACCTCTGGCGCCCGTTTGCGAAAGTCCGCCACCGTGGTGGGTGAGGTGCTTGGCAAGTACCACCCGCACGGCGATGCCTCTGTGTACGACGCAATGGTCAAGATGGCGCAGGACTTTTCTATGCGCTATCCGCTTATCATCGGCCAGGGCAACTTTGGCTCTATCGATGGCGACTCCGCCGCCGCTATGCGCTACACTGAGGCAAAAATGTCGCGCGTGGCCGATGCTCTGTTGGGCGATTTAGAAAAGGAGACGGTGGAGTGGCGCCCCAACTACGACGGCACTATCAAAGAACCGACCGTGCTCCCCGCGGCCGTGCCCAACATCTTGCTCAACGGCACGCTCGGTATCGCGGTCGGCATGGCCACCAGCATCCCTCCGCACAACCTCGGCGAACTCTCTGCCGCACTCACTCACTTGATAGAAAACCCGGAGGCAACTGTTGAGGACCTGATGCAGTTTGTGACAGGCCCGGACTTTCCGCTGGGCGCGGTCGCGTTTAACAGAAAAGACCTGCTCCACGCCTACTCCACCGGGCGCGGTGGCGTGGTGGTGCGCGGGGTAGCCGACATCGTAGAAGGCAAGAAGGGCGACTACCAGATAGTCATCACCAGCATCCCATATCGCGTCAACAAAGCCGACCTTATTGTGCGCGTGGCCGACCTGGTGCGCGACAAAAAACTGGAGGGCGTGCGCGGGTTGCGCGACGAGTCCACCAAAGACATCCGCATCGTGGTGGAATTGAAGCAAAGCGCTCATCCGCAGAAGGTACTCAACTACCTGTACAAGCACACCTCGCTTGAAGACACCTTCCACTTCAACATGGTGGTGCTGGTGGACGGCGTACCGCAAACGCTGTCGCTGAAAGGCATATTGGAGGAGTTTATCAAGCACCGCCGAGAGGTGGTCCGCCGCCGCACGCAGTTTGACCTTACCCGCGCGCAGGAGCGCGAGCACATCTTGCTTGGCCTTAAGAAGGCGCTGGACCACATCGACGAGGTCATCAAGACTATCCGCGCGTCTAAGGATGTTGCTGAAGCGGAGGTCAACCTTATAAAAAAGTTCACGTTCTCCGACCTGCAGGCCAGAGCGATTTTGGAGATGCGCCTGTCGCGCCTCGCGAACCTTGAGCGCAAAAAGGTAGAGGACGAGCTCGGCGAGGTGCAGAAATTTATAGAAGAATTGACGACCCTTTTGAAGTCCGACAAGAAGATGCTCGTGGTGATTAAGCAGGAGATTTTGGATTGGGCCAAAAAGTTTGCGGACGAGCGCGAGACAAAAATAGTAAAAGGAGCCGCGGGAGTTATCAACCTTGAGGACCTCGTGCCCGACGACGAGCAGGTGCTGGTGTTGACCGCCGGCGGATATGTTAAGCGCACCAACCCGGAAGAGTTTCGCCGGCAGAAGCGCGGCGGCGTGGGCGTTATAGACCTCGACACAAAAGAGGAGGACTTTGTGACCACCTTCCTCACCACCTCGACCCACAGCGACCTCCTGTACTTCACCGACATAGGCAAGGCATACCAGCTCAAGTTCTATGAAATTCCCGAAGGCAAACGCTCGACTAAGGGCAAGGCGATAGTAAACTTTCTTTCTATAGGTGCTGAAGAAAAAGTGACGAGTGTGTTGCCGATGCGCAAGCTGCAAAAAGAGGGAGAAAAGTTTTTGTATATGATCACCAAGCAAGGTGTTGCCAAGAAAGTTGATGCGACGGCGTTCCACGACGTGCGACGCTCGGGGCTCATTGCGCAGAAGCTCAACAAAGGCGACGAGCTTATTGCCGCGCTCCTGGTGGAGAAAGGCGACGAAATCTTCCTTTCTTCGGCCAAAGGGCAGTCGGTACGATTTAAAGAAAGCGACATCCGCGCGATGGGGCGCGCCGCCGGGGGCGTGCGCGCGATGCGGCTCGGCATCGGTGACGCAATAGTGGGTGCAGACGTCATCCCCAAAGGCGCTAAGGACTTAGAGGTGCTGGTGGTGTCGCGCGGCGGCTACGGCAAGACCACAAAACTAAGCGAGTATAAAGTGCAGAAACGCGGCGGCAGTGGTATAAAAACGGTCAAAGTAACTCCCAAAACCGGCCCGCTCATCGCCTCGCGCGTCATCTCAAAAGAGGAGGGTGTTGGCGAAGATGAGATAGTGGTTATCTCAAAAAAAGGACAGGTCATCCGCACGGCGCTCAAAGAAATTCCGTCCCTCTCGCGCTCGACCCAAGGCGTGAGGGTAATGCGCCTGCGTGAAGGCGACTCCATCGCCTCTTTTGTTTGTTTGTAAAAAATTATAGGTTCTACGCACTGTGGATAAAGTATAAATTTATACAGTACAATACAGGGATGGAAGAGAGTTCTTTTCTTAATCCGGGGCGCACCCTTATCGCCGCAAAGGTTGCGGAGGGCATGCGCGTGGCCGACTTTGGCTGCGGGTCGGGTTTTTTTACCCGCGCGGCCGCGCGGCTGGTGGGGCAAAGCGGCCTCGTGTGGGCGGTAGACGCGCATCAGGACATCCTCTCGCGGGTCAAAAACTTGTCTCTGCAAGAAGGGCTCACTAATGTCGAGGTTGTCCATGGCGACGTAGAACGCAAGGGCGGTAGCCGCCTGCCGGAGGAGAACTTCGACCTCGTTATTATCACCAACTTGCTCTTTGGAGCCGAGCACAAAGACATGCTCGCACGGGAGGCCGGCCGCGTTTTGCACAAAGGAGGCCGGGTGCTTGTTGTCGACTGGCGCGACTCTTTTGGAGGCCTCGGCCCGCATAAAGACCACGTTGTTTCATCCGACCATGCGCGTACGCTCTTTGAGCTCCACGGGTTTGTTTGGGAGAGCGAGGTGCCCGCGGGCGAGTTCCACTGGGGATTTTTGGCTAGAAAAAAGGGCTCGTAAGGCGCACAATACAAGAAGGTATGCACACTATGTCTACATTTCAGCTCGTTATGATGGCATCGTTCGTCGGCTTTATTGTGCTCGGCATAGGGATATTTTCCGCTTTCGGGGGCGCGTTTGGCGGTCAACAGTCCGGCCCGGTGGTGGTGTGGGGCACCGAGAACGAGGGGATGCTAAGCCAGCTCTTGCAGGTGATGAGCGCTGGCGACAGCACTTTTCGCGATGTCAGCTATGTGGAGAAGCGGCAGGAGACATATAAAGACGAGCTTATTAATGCGATAGCAAATGGCACCGGGCCCGACCTTTTTTTGGTCAATCAGGAGATGATAAGCGGCTTCAGCGACAAGCTCATAACCATCCCGTACGGCGCGGTGTCGCAGTCGGAGTTTGTGTCTTCCTACATAGACGAAGGCCAGCTCTTTTTGACCTCGCAGGGCATCCTGGCGCTCCCATTTATGGTCGACCCGCTGGTAATGTACTGGAACCGTGACCTCTTTGGGAGTGCGGGCGTGGCGCAGCCGCCAAAATATTGGAACGATCTTTTGGATCTTGCGCCAAAAATCACCTCGCTCGACCGCTCAAACACTGTTACCCGCAGCGCGGTGGCGCTCGGGCAGTGGCAGAACGTAAAAAATGCCAAAGCGATACTCTCGGCGCTCTTTATGCAGGCGGGGGATGCTATAACCGCCCGCACATCCGAAGGCACGCTCGCGTCGGTGTTTGGCCAGACGGCCTCGGCGGGGCAGGGTAATCCGGCAGAGTCGGCGTTGCGCTTTTATACCGAGTTTTCTAACCCTGGCAAGACAACCTACTCATGGAACCGCTCTCTGCCGCAAAGCAATGACACTTTTGTCGCAGGCAAACTCGCGATCTACTTTGGGTTTGCGAGCGAGTATAAAACGCTTGCGGCGCGCAACCCCAACCTGCGGATGGGGGTGGCGCTCCTTCCACAACTGCAGAGCGGCGGTCCGCAGATGACCTACGGCGCTTTGGTCGGCGTGGCGATATCGCGCGCAGCGCGCAACCCGCAAGGCGGACTCGACGTAGCCAAAAAACTCACCAGCCAGAAGGCGGTTTCTACACTCACCTCTATCGCAGGCATCCCGCCGGTGCGTCGCGACGTGGTGGTGGACACCTCGGCAAGCGCCTCGGGGGCGGTGTTTGTGCAGTCGGCGCTGGTGGCGCGTGGATGGCTCGACCCCCACCCCACAAAGAGCGGGGAGATATTTAAAACGATGGTAGAATCGGTGTTGAGTGGCAAAGAGCAGCCGGGGCAGGCGATATTTGAGGCCTCGAGCGACTTCTCGCAGCTCTTCTCCCAGGGATATTGATATGCATACATTTTTTATAGATAAAAGAACATATCTGGTTTCGTTGTTTATTGTCAGTTTTTTTATATTTCCTCTTTTATCTTTCGCCGAACCTGCATCTCAAACTAACGGTCTTCCTCCTTCGCAAACTAATGGGCTTCCGCCTTCCCAAACCTACGGTCCTTCCGGACAAGTGATGCTGCAGAATCCCCTCAACAACATCACCGGTTTCTGCGGGTTTATAAAACAACTTTTTCTCTCCGCCGGCGCGCTCGGGGTCCCCATCGCCGTCCTCTTTCTCGTCTACGCGGGCTTTTTGTTTGTGTGGGCGCGCGGCAGGCCGGAGGCACTTACTAAAGCAAAGAACAATCTCTTCTACACCTTGTTTGGCATCGCCATCTTTTTTGCCGCATGGATGCTCGCGCTTGCTATAGCCGCAACGCTCGCCCAATTTGGCGTCAATATCGCCGGCGACTGCCGATGACCCTATGACCGGACCAACACTCTCATCAGCGGTCGCCAGCTTTGTCTCACTGGTCAATGTTGTAACCCCGCTCCTCGGCGGCATAGCGCTGCTTATTTTCTTTTGGGGTATTATCCGCTATCTGTGGGCCTCCGGAGACAGCCAGAGCAAGGCCAGCGGCCGCGAGGTCATTGTGTGGGGGCTGGTGGCGCTGTTTGTCATCTTTTCGGTCTGGGGGATACTCTCGCTTGCGTGCTGGAGTTTTGTAGGCGATGCGCGCTGCTATCAGCAGCAAAACGTGCAGTGTACGCCCGACGGGCAGTGCTACGGGCCGTACTAGGGCTATCCACAGGGAGCCGAAGGGGGAGGGGGCGCGGTGGTATGCTTATTTGTGTAGTTATTAATTTATTATCTATTTGTATATATGGCAGGTAATCTTACTCCACTAAAGCAGTTGGTTGTTTCGATAGGCGAGGTAGTCAACTTGCTCATCCCCATCGCGATAGCCGTTGCTCTCATCGTCTTTTTTTGGGGGCTTATCAAATACATCGGGGGGTCCGGCAAAGGTCATGATCAGGGAAAGAAGGTAATGATAGCCGGCCTGGTGTCACTGTTCGTGATGGTGTCGGTCTGGGGTATCATCCGTCTTGCGCAAGGTGCTCTCGGCGTCGATACAAACAACACTATCCAGTCGCCACGCTTCCCGGGACAGTAATAAATGGGAACAATAGTGAACATTAAAAAATGTCTAGTCGTTCTTCCGACACTTTTGGCGAGTTTTTTGAGTGCTCCTCTTTGGGTGTATGCGCAGTTTGATGAATCAGGATTTATAACCGCATATTCTGGTTCTGGAACTAATCTCGGTCCAATCAAGCAGTTGGTAGCTTCGATAGGCACGGTAGTCAACTTACTCATCCCCATCGCGATAGCCGTTGCTCTCATCGTCTTTTTTTGGGGACTCATTAAATACATCTGGGGGTCCGGCAAAGGGCACGATCAAGGTAAAAGGGTAATGATAGCCGGCCTGGTGTCACTGTTCGTGATGGTGTCGGTCTGGGGTATCATCCGTCTTGCGCAAGGTGCCCTCCTTAGTGGTAATCAAACCGGTTCTATCCAGATTCCTCGTTTTCCGGGACAGTAAAGAACTTGTATCAGTATGTTCACATCGACTCATTGCACCACCAACATCAATGCTCTAGTGGGGTGCTTGGCGCAGTACATTGTTAATCCGCTCCTCCTGCTTATTTTTGCTGTCGGGCTTCTTGTGTTTATCTTCGGCATAATAGAGTTTTTGGCCGGCTTAAGCGAGCTCAACGACAAAAAAGAAGAGGGCAAAAAGCACATGCTCTGGGGTTTGGTGGGGATGTTTATCATGGCGTCCGCCTACGCGATAATTAAACTCATTGCCACCACCGTGGGCACCAACATCCCACTCCGGTAGCCGAATATAGTATAGAAAAAAGCGCACTCCGTTTTCACGGGGCGCGCTTTGTATTGGTCGAACGAAGATCTAGTACTTAATTCCCACTCCGACGAATCGGGAGGGATTGGCCTGTTGAGCGGGGGTCGCGGGCTTGCACTCCCAACTCCCGTCGTCAGGGCCCATACCCGAAGGGCAGAGCATATAGTACACCTCTGCAACTCCGCTTTTTGCACGAACGTCAGTCACGATGTTCGTACCGGCCCGCCCGCGGCCTCCAGATTGATGGGGGGTCGTTCCAGTTGGACCCCTCAACTCAATATCACTGCCGCTCGATCTTGCGATGACAAGATCGCAACTTTTGTTCAAGGTCTTCCAGTTCCCATCTACCTGGATGGGGGCCGTCGGCTTTATACCGGGACAGTCGGCAGATTTTGCCGCCGCCGCAACCTGCGGCGCCGGAGCGAAGAAGAATCCCTTAACCAGCGCAATCAAGAGGATTGCGACAAGAGTCCCCACCACAAGGCGCTGCTTGTTGCCGCTGAGGAAGAGGCCCCCCAGAGCGATGATGATGGCCGCGAGGACCAAGAGAGGCCAGCCCACGGCGAGCACGAGCGCCGCCGTGATACTGGGGAAGATGAAGTGCACCAGCAGAAAAACAAGGAGCACTCCAACGACAGTCACCACCCCCTCGACGTTGGTCTTGATATAGGTGACGACCGTTCCGCCCGCAGGGAGGGCTGGAGTTGCCAGCCCTCCTGCCACCAACTTCTTCAGAAGCAGTATCGCCGCGAGAAGAAGCGCGAACGCGATCAATCCAGATACAAAGTAGACAAGATATTCCACTTCCGCCTCCTTCTTAGGTTGAGTGTCCTGGCGGTGAGGCCGGGATCATTACGCCAGTGCCTGTTCGTCCACCGCCCTCGACATAGGTCGTGAGGCGGCTGTCACGCACGTTCTCCGTCCGAAGCTGTGTCGCCACAACATCGGCTGCGATATCGGGATTGACCCCTCTGTCGATAAGAGCCGTCACGAGCCGCAGATAGCGGCTCGACTCCCCTTCTGCTAGTGCCAGTATAGCGTCGCGCTGACCGTACGCCTTTTGCCGCACACCTTCTGCAGTGTGCAGCTCGGTTTCTTTTTGTAAGAGCGCCTTGGCCAAATCGATCGTACTTTCATGCGCCTCCCATTCAACTACCCTGAAGCTCACTAAGGCAAACCCGAACCGGGGAACTATTCCGCTCGGAATCAATTGCTTTAGCGTCTCACTCGAAATTTCTTCCGGTGGGGTGCCAGGTGTCAAGTGCTTATCGATATACTCGACAAGTTCTTGTTTTTCTTCGCTCTTGAGATTTCGACGGTACGCAGCGCTTACGTTGAGAGTGCGCAGACGCACTTCAATGGGCGATCCCTCGCCGCCCTTAGTGAGCTTGAGCCAGAGAGAGTAGGTCAAAGCACTTGATTCGTATTGTTTTTCATACTCCTTTCTAGCGAGATCGCCTTGAGGGGGGTCATAAGTGTCCTTGTAGAACTCCCCTTTCTTTTTCTTTTTTCCAGTTTTGTAGACCGCGACGCGGTGGCTGGAGAAAAAGTCCACCATCGCGGCTTCTATAGCCCCGTCCAAGGGGCTGAAGAAATCGCCCTTGAGATAGTACACTGACAGAGTCGGAATTACCTGCCGATAGATCGGAAGGAGCAGAAGATTAATTCTCGCGTTGTCTCCTGCAAGTTCCACCCCCTCCAAGTACACCGGTCGAGGCACTAGGAACAGCAAGTGGTCCACCTTTGTGGACTCGGGGGATTCAACCACGCGCGACCGAAGAGGCGCGTCCGGTGTTACCTCGTTCCGTTCCGCGAGTCTTTTTCTGCTCCTGATGTCGAACCAGTGTACGTGAGTGTGCGGCCAAGCCACGCCGATGAACCTGATGCCGAACTGTTTCCACAACCACTTCTGGAACCATATAGTCCTAGGGAGGGATTTATGGAAAAAGGACTTAAGTACCACTTCCGGATTTTTTTCCGGAATGAGCCAGTGCCGGCCATCAAGGTCTTCGTCATTGGACATCCGATATCCGCCGATATTTGGCAAGACCATACGCAGGCTCTTACCCCTGGTGATGAAGGATGTAGTGCCCTGGGCTATTTTTGTAAAATAGGCTCCAAGGTTTGCCAGCAGTAGTATGATGGCGAGCAGTAGAATAGGGATTGCCACCACCAGTCCAAGAAGGATAGGGAGGTTTGTCATGGTTCTCATTCTCCACGATATGTCGAAGACCTCTAGAGGCAGTGCCTCGGTCTGGCGAGATTATATCATTTTTGATACAAAAGTCAAGCAAAAAATGGACGCTTTAGCCGCGAGCGCTGAGTACAGCAAATTGCATAAAATATTTTTCAAGATCGGCTAATGTGGTGCCATATTCTTTGCCTCCCAATACGGCGTCAGCAAAAGTTTCTCGGGCGCGATTTATTTCGGCGCGGCGTTTTCGCCAACGAGGGTCCGCTTGTGTTAACTCTAACAATTCGAGTGCTCGAGTTACCGCACCCCAAAATGATTGTTCATCCCGGCCTTGCCATTTGCGCGCCCTTCCTACTTCACTGCCAATATTGCCTAATTGGTCGGCGAGCGAAAGAGTGATCCATCGTTCTCTTGATACAGCCATATTTATACATTCGAACCTGCTTGCTCAATAAGAAGAGACTGTATGTCTACATGGAGTTCCCCGCCGACCCCCATGATATCTTGTTCTATATCAACCACTGCTTTAATTATATCGCCATATTGTGCATGGGCGAGATCGCGTAGTTCGGCCCGGCTTATAGTATCTTTGACGATCTTAGTTTCCACACCCCTAGTATACTCTTATTCTGTGCTGGGGAGAGGACTTGAACCTCCATGGGTTGCCCCGCTTGCTCCTAAGGCAAGTGCGTATACCAATTCCGCCACCCCAGCAGGGTATGACGGAATTGTACGCGACACTTCTACTTTTGTCTGCCCGTGATTCTTGTGGTCGCAAAAAGTTTTCGCGACCCCGGCTCGCGGTTTTGCAAGTGCAAAACATCGCTGCGCCTCGCACCAAGCACAAAACCTGCCGCAGGGCAGGTTGCTGTGTCTTTGGTGCGCCCACCTGGACTCGAACCAGGGACCATCTCCTTAAGAGGGAGTCGCTCTACCAACTGAGCTATGGGCGCGAACGAGGCGGAACAAAAGCAATTTACCACACTTTAAAAAACTTTTCCTCTCACAAAGCGGTAAAGGAGCGGCGGGTAAGCGACATACTTGAGGCCGAAGTGAGATTTAAATTCTGCGGGGCCCTTCCAGCCCTTGGGGTCGCCCGGCTGCCAAAAGCAGGTAAAGACCTGATAGCGCACGCCCCTCTGCTGCGACAGTTCAAACCAGTAATCGACCAAACCGGTCGAGGCAAAAGTTTCGCGCGCCGCGGGGAGCATAAACGGACAGAAACGCACGGAACTTTTAGCCGAGGGAGAATTGATGACAGCCGTGCCCGCAACTATGAGAGTGTGTTTGATGTCGCGCACGACCCACAATTCTATATACTCGCGGGCTCCGAGCGCGTACTTGCGCTCAAGGATGCTCAGCATATCCATACCGGTCTTTTTGAGGGTCGAACTCATAAGATAGGCGCGCTTAAATTCTTCAAAAGATGCTTGTTCGATGCGGTGGGTCACATCGAGGTGTCGCTCGCGCCACAATCGCGCCTCGCGCCGCGCGTTCTTGTGCCAGATGCCGGTATAATCGCCGGAACTCAATGTATGAAAGCCGTCTATGCGCCACGGTTTCTTTGGGCCGATGCGCCAGCCCGGCGGAATGTCCGCGCGCGAGATGCGCTTCCAGGTCACCCATCGGTTGCGCGCGAGCGTGCCTTTTTTTGATTCTTCCACATCCGGCTCGCGGTCGCTGACATACTCTTCGAACGTCAGCGGCCAAGCGCTCCAACGTACGCCCATAGGAGCGCTACCGACGCTCTCTCGCGCGCAGAATCCGAGCGGCTCGGCGAGCAGCCCATACTCCGGCCAGGTCTCCGGCGGGGAGAAGTCCTTCGGGGGTTCAGTCAGTTCTCCATATAAAAAATTCATCATACAACAGTGTGCGGCGCACCATCCCAAAGCGCAACTAATCGGTTAAGGCGGAATGTCCATGACACTGAGTGCTCAAACGACGCCCGCGCGGCAGTGTCATATTCCGTTTTGTCTACGAGATTAAACACTACTTTGCCTCCGGGGAAAAGTCGTCCCTTGAGGTTACTCCAAAATAGTACTTCCTTGGTAAAAGCAGGAGGGTTGCCACCCAAAGACAAATCCACAAGAATCAGATCAAACTGTTTTTGCAAGAGCGATACGATATCTTGAGCGTCGCCGACCAGTACATCGGGGAAAGGGAAGGGTTGCCCTTGATGCAGCTCTCGAGCCAGCGTCACCATGGTAGAGTCGTGCTCGACTGCGGTAACCTGCGCA
>MEWV01000024.1:15366-15591 GCA_001775445.1 Candidatus Adlerbacteria bacterium RIFCSPHIGHO2_02_FULL_54_18 | reverse complement strand
GTGTGGTGGAGTGCAGAGAGCGCGCCGCCGCCCGCAAGGCCGAGCAGAAGTATCCACGTACTGCTCTCAACCCCCGGACAATGCGCGAGCGCGTCGGCCCACATCTGCAGAACATGCCGGCTCGTCTGCTTGTAGCCGCGCACCCATACCTCGCCGGTTTTTTTGTTGAAGAGTATAAAACCGTTCTGCCTGGTCCAATACAGACGACGATGAAAAAGCGTATCC
>MEWV01000024.1:540-15260 GCA_001775445.1 Candidatus Adlerbacteria bacterium RIFCSPHIGHO2_02_FULL_54_18 | reverse complement strand
CGGAGGGATTCGCACCCTCGCATAACGGTTTTGCAGACCGTCGCGTTGCTTCTTCGCCACGTGGCCCTTCGACTATGCTCAGGGCAAGCCGTACCCTTACTGTACCGTCAGTTCGATAGCTCGTCGAGTCGGCGGCGGTGTCGCTCGCCGATATCTATCTGAAACTCGATATGCGGGAGCCGCATTCCGCGTGTGCGCTCGCTCAAATACTTTCCCAACTCACCGCGATTGCGGTTGGCAAACTTAAGCGCCGCTTCCTCTCCCTCTTCGGGGAAGGCGGTGATAAACACGATGGCGCGCTTGCCATCCGCACTTGTCTCGGCGCGCGTCACAGTGATGAGCGTATTGCGGTTTGCCTCGCGGGCAAGAAACTCCGCCGCCGCCACCCGCAATGCTTCTGCATATTTTTCTTGCATATTATACGTAGGTCGTTTCGAACAACTCCAACCGATCGTTTGAAGCGGGTTCGCAGGAGGTCTTAATCATCGCGCCAAACTCGCTGCCGGAGGCCACCTCGCGCACCTCTTTTTTACTGCTTTGCAATCCGAGGATTACCCCGCGGCCTATCTCCACGTCGCGGCGCATGATACGCACCTCTTTGCCTACCAAGAGTGAGCCCTCTTCTACGCGGCCGCCCACTATAACGCGCCCTTTCTGTGCGCTAAAAAACTTGAGAACTCGAGCGTTTCCGCTCAACACCTCCGTGTGTTGGCGCGGGCGGCGCTTCTCCATCTCCGCTTTGAGCCACTCGGCGAGTTTATAGATGATGTCAAAGGTCGCCACTTCGACCCCGAGCCGCTCGGCCATTGTGGCCGCCTCGCGCTCCACTTTTACATTAAAGCCGAGTATGACGCCGGGCGTTTTGCCGCCGCCGACCATCCGTACATCGTTCTCGCTCACTGCTCCCACCGTGTGTGCGATTACGTGCAACTCTATCCGCGGGTCTTGCGGCAGTTTTTTTATCTCGTGCATCACCGCCTCTCCGCTGCCGGAGACATCCGTCTTGATGATGAGTGGGAGAATAACTTTTTCTACTTCTTCCGCGGCCTCTCCCTCGGGCTCTGTCTGGACGGCCGGCGCCCTACTCTCGCTGTGAGAGACGCGGCTTTGCCCCGCCAGCGCCTCCGCCTCTTTTTTATTTTTGACGCTCACAAACTGCATACCCACTGTCGGCAACTCAGAAAAGCCGACAATGCGCACCGGGCTCCCGGGGGGTGCTTCTTTGATAGGCACGCCAGCAAAGTTTTCCATAATGCGCACAGGGGCTGTCGCCGAACCGACGACGACATACTCGCCACTGCGTACGCTGCCGCTGCGCACAATAAGTGTTGCAGTCGAGCCGCGCTTAGGGTCTATATGCGCCTCTATCACAAGACCTTGTCCCGGCTGGCTGCTGTCGCTGGAGAGCCCGTTTAGTTCGGCCGCGAGCAGAATAAGGTCGAGGAGCTCGGAGACCCCCTCACCGGTCTTGCTCGACACGCCTATCCACGGCACATCGCCCCCCATCCCTTCCAAAAATATTTGATGTTCAAGCAGAGACATCTTCGCTTTTTCGATAGTGCTTCCCGGCTTGTCTATTTTGGTAAAAGCGACAATGTAGGGGAGTCCCTGCTCGGCAATAAGTTTAAGTGCCTCGAGCGTTTGCGGCTTGACTCCTTCTTCGCTCGAGACGGCAAGGATGGCGATGTCGGCGGCCTCAAGTCCTCGCGCGCGCATCGCTTTAAAGGCCTCGTGCCCGGGCGTGTCCAAAAAAGTGATATGCCGGGGCTCTCCACCGGCCTGCGGGGTGTGCACTGCCTCGTAGGCAGAGAGATGCTGGGTTATCCCGCCGCGCTCCTGCTCCACCACTTTGGTATTGCGGATATAGTCGAGCAATGTCGACTTGCCGTGGTCGATATGCCCGACAACGGCGACCACGGGAGGGCGGTGCGCCTCGGATGTAGCCGAGGAAATATTTTTCTTTGTTGTGTCCATAAGGGGTTCACTGTTTATGTTGTGCGGCGCGTGCACGGGCCTTTTGAATGGCCTCTTTTTCCTCATCAGTGAGTTCGAAGGTCGAGGCGCCCTGCTCAATCGGCTTGGCATATACGCCAACCCTGTCGCGCGCGTAGAGTGTGGAGAATACCACACCATCACCCCTCTCGTCGAGGAAGGCGGTCGCAAAACTCTGGTTGCCTCCTTGTCCATTTGTAAACGGATTAAAGCGCACCACCCCTATCCCTTGTACGCTGCCGCGTAGGCGGCTTTCGGCGAGTGTGAGATATTTCTCCAATTCAAAACGAAACTTCTTTGCCTCTTTGCTCTCGCGGGTGAGTACCGCTATCGACTCCTCTATTGAGCCGTTGCGACCGAGTGCAAGCCGCACGAGCCGCCGCCGCAGGGAAAGCGCGAGCACTACGGCGAACACGGCGAGCACACATGCCCCGGCAGCGACGTAGGGGGCCACTAGTGCGAGCCACCAATCGATTTTTAACAAAAAGAGTTGCAGGGATGCAAGCGTCATACCACTCAGTATATAGTAGAGCAATGTGGTTTAGAAACAGAATATATGCCGATGCGGCGGCGGCTACGCCGCTCTCAAAACGTTCGGCCCGCGAGCTGGTGCGACTCCTGCGCATATACGGCAACGCCGGAGCGATACATCGTGAGGGTGTCGCGGCCAAAAGGGAGTTAGAGAAGGCCCGCAAAAGCATTGCCGACTCTATCGGGGCTCATGCAGACGAGATACTCTTTACCGCCAGCGGGACAGAGGGGAACAACCTCGCAATACAGGGAGTTATCCGCCCCCTGCTCCAAAAACAAAAAGGAGAGTTACATGCGATAACCTGTGCGGTGGAGCATCAGTCGGTGCTTGAGCCGCTGCGCGCTTTGCAGAGAGAAGGATTGGTAGTGAGCGAGGTTGGGGTGGATGGAGAAGGGGTGGTGTTCCCCAATACACTCTCCAATAACATCCGCCCCGACACGGTCTTTGTCTCCCTCCAGCTCGTTAATAGCGAGATGGGCGCGATAGAGCCGGTGCGCGAGCTGGCGAGAGAAATCAGAAAAATACGCACCCTTCGACAAGCTCAGGGTGACTTGCCTCTGTATTTTCATACAGATGCAAGTCAAGCGCCACTGTGGGTGGATATTAATGTGGAGAAACTCGGCGTCGACCTAATGACGCTCGACGCGCAGAAAGTGCTCGGGCCAAAAGGGGTCGGTGCGCTATATGTGCGCCGCGGAGTGCCTATAGAAGCACTGTTGTGGGGAGGCAAGCAGGAGCGGGGCCTGCGCGGCGGGACGGAGAACGTGGCCGCCGCGGGAGCGTTTGCTGTGGCGCTTGCGGATGCTAAGCGGGGAGTGGAGAAGCGCGTCAAAAATATGACGGCAGTAAGGGATTATTTGTGGGCAGAAATCAAACGCCTGATTCCCGATGCAAAATATCAAGGACCGTCCTTGATGTCTGACATCAAGGACGGTCCTTGCTTGCGGGTCGCCAACAACTTAAACATTTCTATTCCGGGACTCGAGGCCGAGATGGGAGTTGTGTCGCTCGACGCGCTCGGTATCTCAGCTTCGACGAGGAGTGCCTGCACTATAGGCGCGGACGAACCGTCGCATGTCATCAAAGCGCTCGGTGTGCCGCTGGATATGGCTGGCACTGCTATCCGCCTCACACTTCTTCCCGACGCGACTAAATCGCAAGCCCGCCGCATAGCGCAAGCCCTAAAAGAAACCGCCGATCGTTACAGACAATCATAATTTTTTTGAAACTACTGAGCGATTCGTGTGTTCTAAACGTATAGAAGCACGTTATCAACAACAAAAGGAACTGCTATGTGTGGAATTATCGGCTACATCGGCGAGCAGAAAGCGGCATCTCTTCTTATCGAAGGGCTTAAGCGTCTCGAGTATCGTGGCTACGACAGCTCAGGCATCGCGACCATTCGACACGAACCGTTGGGGAACCATCTTATGTGCACCAAACGGCTCGGCAAAATTGTCGAGTTGGAAGGAGCCCTTGCTACACGGCCTCTGCAGGGGACTGTTGGCATTGGCCATACCCGATGGGCGACACACGGAGAACCCTCCAAACGCAACTCCCATCCGCATGTTTCACTAAACGCTTATATTGCGGTGGTCCACAACGGCATCATCGAAAATCATGATGCCTTACGCAAAGAGCTTGTAGCCCAAGGCTTCCGCTTCTTGAGCGATACAGATACGGAAGTACTCCCGCATCTTATTGAACGCGAACTTTCCTGCGGCGATGGAGATCTCGAATCTGCTGTCGGGCGGGCGCTTATGCAGGTACAAGGCGCATATGCCATCGCGGTAATCTCGCCGGACCATCCTGATGAAATAGTTGCAGCCTCCAATAGTTCTCCGCTGGTGATAGGCGTCGGAGAAAAGGAGCTGTATCTCGCTTCCGACGAACTTGCGCTTGCCGGAAAAGTGAGCGCCGTCGTGCATGTGCGTGATGGCGAAATTGTAACTCTGAGACGTAATGGCACATACGCGTTTCGTGGAATTCCATTGTCGAACATAAAGGAAAGGTTGGAAAAGCCTAGCGTTACAGAAGAGACAAACAAGGGCGGCTTGGCACACTACATGTATAAGGAGATTCTCGAACAGCCGCAGGCCATGCGAAACGTTCTTGCGGGCCGTTTGCGTACGAATGCGCCGGTTACGTTTGGCGGGTTCACTCCGGATATCGAAGCGCGACTACGGGACACAAGGAGGATCATCCTTGCCGGGTGCGGTACCTCTCTTTTTGCCGCAACGGCGGTCCAGGCAATGTTTGAAAGTGTTGGAGGCGTGATGTGCGAGGCGGAGCAGGCTGCGGAGTTTTGTTACCGCAACCCTATACTCTCCTCACTCGATACCGTCGTCGGCATCTCTCAGTCGGGAGAAACTGCGGATACATTAAAAGCCATAGGGCTCGCTCGCGACAGGCATGCGTTGTGTCTTGGTGTGACTAACCGAGTTGGCTCAGTACTCTCAAGACATGTCCGAGCCGGCATATATTTGCATGCCGGTCCTGAAATCGCTGTTGCTTCCACTAAAGCGTTTACAACGCAGGTTGTTGCACTGGCAATGCTCGCCATCCGCATTGCAGAGTTGCGCGGCCTTCCGTTGTCTGTGGAACTGAGAGAAGATCTGCTCCGTCTGCCCTTTGTACTCGCCAAGGCTCTCAAGCAGGAACCTGAAATCAAAACCTGGACTCAGAAATATACTCAGGCGCAACGGGTGGTAATTATCGGGAGGGGGAGCGGGGTCTCTCTCGCCATGGAGGCCGCTCTCAAGATACGGGAAGTGGCCTATATGGACGCTCACGGACTGTCGGCGGCAGAACTCAAACACGGTACTCTCGCTTTGATTGAAAAAGGTGTACCGGTTTTGGCGCTTATGCCATCCGGAAAGTTGCGCGGAAAAATGCTTTCCTGTTTGGAGGAAGTAAAAGCCCGTGGCGGAGAAGTCATGTTGTTGGAGCCGCCCGCAGGCATATCGGAAGAACTTGTCCCAGTTGTTCTTGCTCCGGCAGTGCAACTCTTCGCTTATCATCTGGGAGTGGCGCGCGGGGTCGATGTTGACCAGCCGCGCAACTTGGCAAAGGCCGTAACGGTCGAATAAATATCCGTCCTGCACCGAGTTGTGCAGGGCGGTTTTCTTTTTATTAAAAACGTCTTATAGTATAGGTAATGGACATAGAACATCTCACCAAACATCAAATTATCCTTCTGACCCTTTTGGTGAGTTTTGTGACGTCTATAGCGACCGGCATTGTCACTGTTTCTTTGATGGACCAGGCGCCTCCGTCGATTACCCGCACGATCAACCAAATCGTGGAACATACGATAGAGAGGGTCGTCCCCGCGGCCGCTCCCGCAAGCCCTGCAATCGCGGCCGCCACGGTAACCAAAGAGACCACTGTCGTAGTTAAAGATGATGACCTTGTCGCGCAGTCCATAGCCAATGTTCAAAAAGGAATGGTCCGCATCGTCAGTAAAAATACGCCTGACACTTTGGCGGCCAGAGGCGTAGTTGTAAGCGCCAAGGGGGTGGTGCTCTCCGACCGAGGAATACTTGAGGCGCTGGGCACTATAAACTTCGAAGCAATCTTACCCAACGGCACGAGAGTTCCCGCAGTGATGCGGATCCCTATTGGGACCAGCACCATCGCCGTACTCGATCTGACGCTCTCGACCACCTCGGGTGTTGTGGAGTCCGTGTCGTTTGCCGACAGTAGCAAACTGCGGCTCGGGCAAAGCGTCATCCGCATCGGCGGCACTGGCGGCGACATTGTGGGCACCGGAGTTATAGCAAAGCTCCCCGATCCCCACTCCGACTTTATCCAGGCAAGCGTACTCTCGAGCACTCCCGGCTCGCTCATCGTCACACTCTTCGGCGAGGTTATCGGTCTTATGACGACCGCCTCCTCCGCGTTCGGCGCAGATTTTTACTCCCTCACCACCAGTCCGTAGCGTCATCATATTATGCCTCCCTTCAATCACTTCACCACAAAAGCAAAAGAGGCGGTCCGCCGAGCTCACGAGCTCGCGGTTGAACGGGGCCAA
The DNA here is from genome assembly GCA_001775445.1 of Candidatus Adlerbacteria bacterium RIFCSPHIGHO2_02_FULL_54_18. Classification (GTDB taxonomy): domain Bacteria; phylum Patescibacteriota; class Minisyncoccia; order Phycocordibacterales; family SBAW01; genus GWA1-54-10. The sequence goes on along the minus strand of MEWV01000024.1, from coordinate 8,703 downwards.
AACCAAGTAAGCCCCACCCACCTCCTCGGTGCGCTCCTCCTGCAAGAGGAGTCGCTTGTTGCATCCGCTCTCGAGCGGCTCGAGGTCGACCTCGTCCTTTTGACCGACACCGTGCTCGAGGGGCTCGAGAGCGCCCACACAAGCTCGGTGCTTAGCCCCAGTTACCAACTTTATCTGACCCCCGAGCTCGTACAGGCGCTGGAGCGCTCGGCAAAAGTTGCTACCGAGCTTCACGACGAGTTTGTCTCGACAGAGCATCTTTTTATAGCAATCATTGATATCCCCGGCGCCGCGCGCGACCTTTTGGCGCGGTTTCGGATTACGCGCGAGTCGGTTCTGCGCGCGCTTATGGAGATCCGCTCGCAAAAGTCGGCTCCAGCCGAAGGGCAAAAAAAGTTCCGGGCACTTCTTAAGTACACGCACTCGCTTACCAAAGCAGCGCTTGAGAACAAGCTCGACCCGGTCATTGGCCGCGACGAGGAGATACAACGCGTTATACAGATACTATCGCGCCGCACCAAGAACAATCCCATCCTCATCGGCGAGGCGGGAGTGGGCAAGACGGCTATAGCCGAGGGGCTCGCACAGCGCATCGCCTCGGGCGACTGTCCGGAGTCGCTGCGTAACAAAGACCTCGTGTCGCTCGACCTCGGCTCGCTTATTGCGGGCACAAAGTACCGCGGCGAGTTTGAGGAGCGCCTTAAGTCGATTATGAAGGAGATAGAACGATCCGAGGGTAAAGTTATCCTTTTTATAGACGAGATACATACGATGATAGGGGCGGGCGCCGCCGAAGGCGCGATGGATGCCTCCAACATGCTCAAGCCCGCGCTCGCGCGCGGCGACCTGCACGTTATCGGCGCCACCACCCTGCGCGAGTATCAAAAGCACATCGAGCGCGACCCGGCTTTTCAGCGGCGCTTCCAGCCGGTGTATGTGCTGGAGCCGTCGACAGACGATGCGGTCGCTATTTTGCGCGGACTTAAAGAAAAGTACGAACTCTTTCACGGAGTACACATTACCGACGGTTCGCTTGTGGCGGCGGTCGAGCTTTCGGCGCGCTATATTCCGGATCGTTTTTTGCCCGACAAGGCCATCGACCTCATCGATGAGGCCTCCTCCTCTTTGCGCATCTCTCTTGAGAACAAGCCCCCCGTGCTTGAGGACGCGCATCGGCGCATTATGCGGCTCGAGGTAGAAAAAGAGGCCCTTCGCAAAGACGTTTCCGCCGAGGAGGAGCAGGAGGGGAAGGCGACAAAAACAGCGGGCGAGCGTAAGGCGGGCGCGCGGGTCAAGGTGATAGAGCGCGAAATCGCCGACCTGCGCGAAAAGACGAGCGAGATAGAGTCGCGGTGGAAGAACGAAAAGCAGGTCCTCGCCGACATTAAAGCGATAAAGAAAGAACTTGAGTCATTGCGCATAGAGGCCGATGTCGCGGAGAGTGCTGTTGACCTCTCGCGGGCGGCCGAAATCCGCTACGGCGAGATCCCCTCGCTCGAGCGCGAGCTCGAGTCCAAACAAAAGCGGCTTAAAAAACTGCAGTCCACGCGCCGCATTCTCAAAGAGGAGATTATGGAGAGCGATATCGCCTCCATTGTGGCCAAGTGGACCGGCATTCCTGTCTCCCGAATGCTCGAGGAGGAGGCCGAGCGGCTTTGTCGCATCGAGGAGGAGCTTGAGTCGCGGGTGGTTGGCCAGAGCGAGGCGGTGCAAAAGGTCGCCGATGCGGTAAAGCGCTCGCGCGCGGGCATCGCCGACCCCAACCGCCCCATCGCATCGTTTATGTTCCTCGGCCCCACCGGGGTGGGGAAGACCGAGCTCACCAAAGCGCTCGCCGAGTTTATGTTCGACGACGAAAAAGCGCTCATCCGCGTCGATATGTCCGAGTATATGGAGAAGCACTCGGTGAGCAAAATAATCGGCGCCCCCCCGGGCTACGTTGGCCACGAGGAAGGGGGAGCACTCACCGAGTTGGTGCGCCACCGGCCCTATGCGGTGTTGCTGTTCGACGAGATAGAAAAAGCGCATCCAGAAGTCTTTAATATCCTCCTGCAAGTGCTCGACTCCGGAACGCTCACCGACGCCAAAGGCCGGCGTGTCAACTTTCGAAATACGATAATAATAATGACCAGCAACATCGGCGCGCAATACATCGATAAGATGGAACAGCTCGGCTTTTCTACCCGCGGCAGCGGCGACGAGCAAAACTATCTGCTGGCCAAAGAGAAGGTTGAGCAGTCGCTCAAGGACTACTTCCGGCCCGAGTTTCTCAACCGTATCGACGAAATAATCATCTTTAATATCCTTTCGCCCGTGGCGGTGCGCGAGATAGTAGGGATACAGGTTAAAGAGGTGGTGGAGCGCCTGGCGCACAAGGACATCACGCTCATACTCACTCCGGCAGTATACGAGCATCTCTCTAAAGAGGGCTACAATCCGCACTACGGCGCGCGGCCGCTGCGTCGGCTTATCCAGGATAAAATCCTCACCAAGGTTGCGTCGTTGATGGTGAGCCGCGGTGTGCTCTCAGGCGGCAGCGTTACGGTGGATATGAAGGGGGGCGAGTTTGTCTTCGATGTCAAAAAAACCGGCCGCACTCGCGGCGTCAAAATCCCCGCCGCCACCCTCGCCGAAGAAAAAGTAGCGTAGATCCTTCCATCCATATAAGACGGGAGGCCTCGCCTCCCGTCGCCTCTTTCTACAGGAATTTGGTGCGCCGGGGAGGATTCGAACCTCCGTAGCCCGAAGGCGACAGGTTTACAGCCTGTTGTAATTGACCACTCTACCACCGACGCAAGGTGCTAAGAACTCTCACAGAGTACAACATTCGGACCTTGTGCGCAAAAACGGATGGTATGATTATTGAGTATGAAGGCGCGCGTTTTGCTCTTTATGTTTGGAGGGCTGCTTTTTGTGATACCGCTCTTGGTTGAAGCCCAGAGTGGACTTGTTGGTTGTACTGGCGCCGCCAATTGCAACTTTTGCGCTTTTACGGGACTCTTTCAGAGTATCATCAACTTTCTCATCGGGCTCTCCATACCGCTCTCGGCGCTTTTGTTCGCTTGGGCGGGCATACTCTACTTCTCCTCTGCGGCCAACCCTGCAGGGATAGAAACGGCAAAAAAGATCTTCGTCTCCGTCGGCATCGGGTTCCTCATCGCTATGGGCGGTTGGCTCGGCGTTCAAACCATCCTCAAGACCCTTCTTGCCCAGGACTTCTATGTTAGCTGGGACAAAATCGACTGCAGACAAGCCAACCGCCCCGGCTCAGGAGCCGAAGAATCCAAAACCATCACGGTCGCGGAGTGGCTTTCATTTCTGCCACCTCTCAATCAAACACCGCTGGTGCCAGTGACGGTTAATTCATCATACCTTACTCAACCAGGAGGAGCTCAACTTACGGCGCCACCCGGAGGAGGGTGTGACGCAGGGCTTGCCCTCTGTTGGGATGCAGATAACAACGTTGTCGATCCGAGGAGCGTCTCCATCTCTAACGCGGCAACATTGTATTATGGTACAGATACATCGGCCGGTCCCGATGGAGGAAATAAAGCATGCGTTTGGGCGGTAAATAATGTGCTTCAAGGCGCAGGTGTAGACCGCATAGACGGCGACAGCGTTGAGTTAATGGAGAGAGAGATCAAATATAACGATCGCGGAACATTAGTGGGTGATACAAATAATCTTTCCAACACACGCGAAGGAGATATTGTTGTATGGAAAAATGATTCAATAAGTCACGTCGGGATTTGTAGAGATGATGGATGCACGCGGGTCACGTCAAATTCTTCATCAGATAAATCCTTCACAACCAACACTGACGCTGGGTTCAACAGGGGGGTGCAAAGCCGTATTTATCGTGTAAGGTAATTTATAGTATGAATAAAAAAATTATTATCCCCGCCTTGCTTCTTGTCGCTGTTGCCGTCGTCGGTGCTCTGTTTTTTTTGCGTCCGAGCGCTCCCGCTCCCATCACACAAAATAATATACCTCCGGTCGACAACTCCACCGTTTCGGTACCGCCATCCGATGCGGACGAACTAGCAGTACAAGCAGCTTACCAACGGGCGTTGTACAAGGATAATTTCGATAATGTGAGGCTCTACCAAACAGTGGTCTCTGGAAGTTATGCGCTCCAAGAATGGAGAGGCGACACTGTGGGTGGCGAGGCTTTGCTAAAATTTGATACTATCCAAAACGAATGGGTGATAGTCAGCCCGGGCGGGGGAGCTTGGAGTGTAGACGGACTTGTCGAGATGGGAGTGCCTCAAGCTATCGCGGCAGGTCTTTTATCGGGCATGTTGCATTAGTTCTGCAGTTGCGCAATAGAGTGGTGTAAGGTATATTCCTAGGGCAATGTCACAAGACCGCCTTATCAAACTCCAGTGTTCTAAATGCAAGCGCATTAACTATTGGAGCTCCAAAAACAAAAAACTGGTTGAGCGCAAAATTGAGCTTAAGAAGTTTTGCAATTGGTGCCGCTCTCAACAGGTGCACAAAGAGGCAAAAAAGTAATATACTGGGCGCATCGGGCGCTTGGTGAAGTGGTATCGCGTCGCTCTCCAAAAGCGAAATCGGGGGTTCGATTCCCTCAGCGCCCGCCGAGGAACTTTTTAGAAAGCCGCAGGGCCTCTGCTTTGCCCGATACCCAAACAATTTCTTTATTGCGCCTAAACCAGCGCTTTTGGCGCTTGGCGTACTGCCAGATTGCGCGCTCGAGCTCGGTTTCAAATTCTTTTTGTGTGAGTCTCTTTTGCAGGAGCGCCGACAAATAACGATACTCGAGCCCCAGCTCCTCCATGCGCTTGTAAGAAAGCCCCGCTTTGTGCAATTTTTCTGCTTCCCGTATCATCCCCGCCCTTATTCGTGCGAATAGGCGAATACGGATATTTTTCTTTAGTTTTTCCGGAGTGGGGGAGAGCCCAAGCCACAATACCTCATATTCTCCCGAAGCGTCGCTTCGAGATATTTTAGGACTTTGGCCGATTGCTTTAGCAATTTCTATCGCCCGGATGATGCGGCGCTTGTGGTCGGGCTCGATGTTGGCCGCTCGGCGCGGGTCGAGTTTTTGCAGTTGAACGAACAGTTGCTCGGTCGTTCGGTGCTCTAATTGTTTCCGTAGCTTCTCGTTCGGCGGCACATTGGGATACGACATGCGTCCTAGAAACATATCTACGTAGAGCCCTGTTCCACCAACCACTATTGGTAGTGCACCATTTTTCACGATACGATCCTGAACTTTGGTAGCGAGGCGGACAAAATTGTCTACGGTAAACTGCTTTTTTGGAGAGGAGACATCAAGCAGGTGATGCTTGATTCCACCCATTTCTTTTTTTGTCACTTTGCCCGTGCCTATATTGAGCCCCTTGTAGACCTGCCGGCTGTCGGCCGAAATAATCTCCCCATTGAGTTTTTGGGCAAGAAAGACACCAAGCGAACTCTTGCCCGAGGCGGTGGGGCCGACAATCGCGATTATTTTTTGCTTTAACACGGATTTACTGTATGAGATTTTCAAGAAAAGAAAAGCCCGCCGTTTTCACGGCGGGGCGGAGTTTATAAGTTTTTCCCCATGTATGTGTGGATATGGGCAACATCCTCCGGTGTGATGAGATGCTCCTCTTCGTAGATTTTAAGTAGAAAACTTATGTTTACAACGCTGTGCAAGGTGATGCCGAGCTTCTTCAGCTCGACTTCAGCCCCTTGCTCACGATCGAGAAACACGAGTATATCGGTCACCAAAAATCCATCTCGTCTAAGTTGATCAACTGCCTCCCTTTTGCTGTCAGCTTTGGTAATAAGGTCGTCGAGCAGGAGAACATTGCTACCACGAGGCAAGTCCTGAGTTTTCAAAACTTTGCCTATTTTTCTGCCCGTCTCATCTTCTTCTTTTTTGAGGGTGACGAGTGACAGAGCGTGGCTTTGAGCATAATAAACGATTTCCTGCAGCGCCTTAGCAAAAGGTTCGCCTGCCCGTGGCACACCTGCAATACCTTGGTATTCGATAGGGTTCTTCTGGAGATAGTTGTAGAAGAAGTTGCCAATTTCGTTAACCTCGGTGGAGGTGAGCTTTCCCTTCTTATTCTCGCCGATACGCAGGTTTAAGTAGTAAGGGGATAATGGGGTGTCGGGCCGTATATCATGGGACTTGACCCGGAAGCCGTTTTTTATATCGACTTTGAAGGCACCGATAGAGAATAATCGGTGGGCAAACGTGACAAGTTTTTTTTCAGTGGTAGTGTCGAGCGGGATGTTTGTCAAGGTGCATACTCCTTTTGCAAGGTTCAAAATTCATCTCGACTGTACCACGATAAAAATAAAAAAACAACTATACCCACCCTTGTTGCACATTTTATAAAAACAAATTAGATTATATAACAGTAACAGTTCGTTTTCTCTTATCCTTGGAGGATCTAGTGCAACAGCGTCTTATCTCGTCTCACCAAAGCGTCATAGTTGCGGCAGATGTCGCTTCTAGCAACCAACTGCATAGGATTGCTGAGGCCGTCCGGTGGGTGCCTAAAATCAGCGCGCTCAAGTTTGGAGTTCAGCTAGGACTTGATGGACTCTGGAATAATGTTCGCATGGCTAAAGATATCCTTCCTGATGTAGTCGTAATCTACGACCATCAGAAAGCGGGCAATGATATTCCAGATATGGGCGCAAAGTTTGCTGGCAAACTTAGAGCGTGCGGTATTGATGCCGCAATATTGTTTCCCTTCGCGGGACCGGAGACACAGCGTGCCTGGACGGAGTCCTGTCTCGGAGAAGGACTCCGGGTGCTGGTCGGTGGCATTATGACGCACCCAAAGTTCCTTGTCAGTGAAGGCGGTTACATCAGCGATGATGCACCGGAACGAATTTTTGATCTCGCGTGCGATCAGGGTATCAAGGACTTCGTAGTTCCTGGTACCAAAATTGACTGGGTCGTGCGTTTACGGGCTCAGCTTCAGAAAAAACTCGGGCCAAACAACTTCGATCTATACGCGCCTGGATTTATTTCGCAAGGAGGCGATATTACCACCTGTGGTATCGCAGCAGGACCATATTTTCACGCTATCGTCGGTAGTGCCATCTATGGTAAAAATAACATAGAATCGGTCGAAATGATGCGTTCTGCTGCGATAAAGGTTACAAGCCAGCTCTCGGCTTGAGGTTTCTTCAAAGCCCATTTACGTGGGCTTTATTTTTTTGTGCCGCGGGAGAGAATCGAACTCTCATGACCTTGCGGTCGAGGGATTTTGAGTCCCTTGCGTCTACCAATTCCGCCACCGCGGCCTGCCGTGTTAGAATATCTCCTATGTCGCAGTTTTACAATAACGCTATTTTTTGGGTCGAGGTCGACAAGATTAAACCGAACCCTTTTCAGCCGCGCAAGGACTTTGATGAACAAAAGCTCGACGACCTCGCGCGCTCAATCCGGCAGTACGGCGTTATCCAGCCGCTCACGGTGACGCGCAAAGAGGTAGAGAAGCAGGATGGCGGGCTCGCTACCGAGTATGAGCTTATTGCGGGCGAGCGGCGATTGCGCGCCGCCAAGCTGGCGGGCGTTTCCTCGGTGCCGGTGCTTATCCGCGCTTCGTTTGACGATGACAAGACCAAGCTCGAGCTCGCAGTAATCGAAAACCTGCAGCGCGAGGACCTAAACCCTATCGACAGGGCGAAGGCCTTTGATCAGCTCTGCAGACAATTTGGCTTTAAGCATATCGAGGTAGCCGAAAAGGTGGGCAAGTCGCGCGAGTATGTCAGCAACTCGCTGCGCCTGCTTGCGCTGCCCCAAGAAATGCAAGACGCTCTTTCCGAGGGCAAAATAAGCGAGGGACACACTCGGCCGCTGCTTATGCTCTCCGACCGACCGCAGGAGCAGCAGGTCCTCTTTAGGGAGATACAGCTCAAACACCTCACCGTGCGCGACACCGAGTCGATAGCCCGGCGCATCGCTTTTGACCGTGTCCGCAAGAAGGAGTATCTCTACTCGCCGGAAATTTTGGATATGGAGCGCGAGCTGAGCGACGCACTCGGCACACGCGTTGCCATTGAGCCAAAAGAAAATGGCGGCAAGCTCTCTATTGACTTTATGAACGAGGACGACCTGCGCGTGGTCTTTACCCGCCTGGCGAGCCGGGTAGGGCAGGGGAAGGACGCTTTGGCAGAATCGTCTAATAA
>MEWV01000024.1:0-528 GCA_001775445.1 Candidatus Adlerbacteria bacterium RIFCSPHIGHO2_02_FULL_54_18 | reverse complement strand
TCTCCCGTCCGCTCCTCCCGAAGTGTCCCTAGACGACAGGTCAAAAGAAGAAATCCAGAAAGACGAAAACACCTTCGACCCGAACACCTTTTCGCTCTAATTCTAATTTTTTTTGAGGCGTGGGGATTTTTTGGCCTCCTCGCGCTCCAGAGCAAGGCGGATATGGCGGCGGGCGAGAGTCGTCTTGGCAAAGTCGAGCCACTTTTGCGTCGGGGTGGCGGCTTTTTTGGTGAGTATCTCGACGATGTCGCCGTTTTCCAAAATAGAATCGAGCGGCATCAGCTTGCCGTTTACTTTTGCGCCTGCGACATGGTCTCCGATGTCGGAGTGTATAGCATAGGCAAAGTCGATGGGGCTTGAGTTGACCGGCAGGTCTACGACGTCACCCGTCGGGGTAAAGACGAACACCCGCATCGTAAAGATGTCGGTCTTGAGCGTCATCTCAAAGTCCGGATCATCCTCCTCCGCCTCGAGCATCGAGAGCCATTCCGGCGCCTCCGGCGGCGCGTACTGTGTTTGCGGCGCACT
>MEWV01000023.1 GCA_001775445.1 Candidatus Adlerbacteria bacterium RIFCSPHIGHO2_02_FULL_54_18 | reverse complement strand
TGAGCGCGCCGAAGTAGTTGCCGATATGGAGTTGTCCGCTTGGTTGGAGGCCCGTAAAAACTCGTTTGCTGTCTGCCATGTTTGCTAGTATACCCGAAAACGGGCTTGTTTTGGACTGTTTTTAATCCTTGACAAATTATATAAATCGTGTATACTTAACAAGTCCTTTTCACGGAGGAAGATAATGAGAATTTTGTTGTTCGTCTTACTCGCCGGCGCGATCGCGCTCGGCGGGTGTGCCACCACCTCCACGATGGTGGGGTACAATAAGTTCCCCACTATTACTGGTGTCATGTGGTAATCTTAACCATGTGACACCAGTAGAGCGGCCCCTCTTCGGGGCCGTTTTTATTTTGCAGAGATTATATTCCCTCTTCGCGGAGCTTCTCCACCAGAGCGCGCGCACTACGAGAGAGTTTTTGAGGTAAGTTTATTTTTATTTTGACGTACAGGTCGCCACGCTTGCCGCGCGCAGTGGGGACACCCTTGCCTTTTAGTTGCAGCATTTCGCCGTGGGTCACCCCCGCGGGAATGTCTATATTCTCCGGGCCGTCGAGCGTCTCAATTTTATAAGATACGCCAAGCAGGGCGTCGGAGAGTTTGACCGACAGCTCGGTTAAAATGTTGGGCCCGTCTTTTTTAAACCGCGCATCGGGCGCGATGTGCACCTTAACGTAGAGGTCGCCGGCCGCGCCGCCGGAGACGGCCTCTCCCATGCCGCTGAGGCGGATCATCTCCCCACCGTCTATGCCGGCAGGGATAGCGATTTCTATCTCATCCTGCTTTTTGTACACGCCTTCGCCGCGGCACGTGCGACACTTTTCTTTAGGAATTTTGCCCGCTCCGCGGCAGTGTCGACACGACTGCACCATTGTTACTGCGCCAAAAAAAGAGTTGGTGGTCTCATGGATCTTGCCCGTACCGTTGCAGTGCGTGCAGGTGAGCATTTCGGTGTCTTTTGCGGCGCCGGAGCCCTGGCAGGTGTCGCAGAGAGATGTCTTTGCCAGCAGTACGGTGCGCTTTGTCCCAAAGACGGAGTCGCGAAAAGAGATTTCCAGATCGATAGAAACGTCGCGGCCGCGGCGTGTCCGTGTCGCGCCGCCAGAGAAGAGATCGGAAAATATGTCCCCCACGTCAAACCCGGAGGCCGAGCCATTGAAGGCACTGGTAAAGTCGTCCATATTAAACCCGCCGAACCCGCCTGCTCCCGGGCCTGCCGACGAACCTCCGCCGAAGACCTTGCCGTAGCTGTCGTACTCGGAGCGCCGCTTGTCGTCGGAGAGGACGCTGTACGCCTCGCTCACCTCCTTAAACTTGTCCGCATCCCCCTCCTTTTTGTCGGGATGGAACTTGTGCGCGAGTTTATGGAAGGCCTTTTTTATTTCTTCTTTGGAGGCACTTTTTTGCACCCCTAGCAGTTCGTAGTAGTCGCGCTTGCTGGACATCGTACCTGTAGTTTACTGCGGCTTTTCGTCTGCCGCAAGCCCGTCTGTTTCTATGATGTCGTCAGTATATGCATCGTGCAGCTTTTTTGTGCGTGCCTCATTGGGCGAACCGATAAATCCGCCCGCTTGGATACTCCAGAGTGTGCGGTAGAGGCCTTCCTGGTTGACCAGTTCCAAGTGCGTGCCTTGCGCCACAATCGAGCCGGCCTCTACAACAATGATGCGGTCCATCTTCATAATTGTGCTCAAACGATGGGCTATAACTATGACGGTTTTTCCCTGCATCAGCGTTTCAAGCGCCTCCTGGATATACTGCTCGGACTGCGAATCGAGAGACGATGTTGCCTCGTCGAGCACTAGTATTGGCGCATTTTTTAGTATGGCCCGGGCGATAGCCACGCGCTGACGTTCGCCGCCGGAGAGCTTTACTCCGCGCTCACCGACAAAGGTGTTGTAGCGCTCGGGGAGTTTTTGGATAAACTCATGGCAGTGCGCCTGTTTGGCCGCTTTTATAACCTCCGCGTCGCTTGCGTCGCGCCGGCCGTAGCGGATGTTCTCCATCAGAGTGCGATGAAAGAGAACGGGTTCTTGCGGGACAAAGGCGATTGCCTCGCGCAGAGAGTCCTGGGTGACTCCTGAAATGTTTTGCCCGTCTATTTTAATTTCGCCGCTCTTTACATCGTAAAGGCGCAGGAAGAGTTTTGTCACCGTTGTCTTTCCAGCGCCGGAGGGCCCCACTAACGCGACCCGCTCCCCTGCCGCAACAGTGAGATTAAAGTTGTTGAGCACCGCTGTGGCATCGCTAAAGCGGAAGGATACATCGTCGAACCACACCTCTCCGCGCGCAACTTTGAGCCGTTGTGCATTCTTTTTGTCTTTTACCCCGTGCGGGAGTTCGAGTATGTATACCATTTCGGCAGCATCTGACAGCGCGCTAAAGAAGCGGCGCAACTCGCGGTTTATGCTTACCAATCTATCAAACACGGTCATAAGATAGGCCTGGATAAGTACAAAGTCGCCGATGGTCACGAGGCCTTGTTGCCACAGTTTTACCGCACCAAAAAGAAGTCCCGCTTCGATGACAATAATAAAGAGACCGATGCCTGCCCAAATTATATTGTCGGCGACCCACATCCGCATCGTGGCCGCGCGCCACACATCAACCACGCTGCCGAAGAGCGTGCGCTCGTGTGCCCTGCCGGAAAAGAGGGCAATGGTAGATTGGTTGCTTATGGCATCAGCCAAGGCGCCTGTCATGCGTGTGTCGGCAGCCGACTGTGCGGCGCGCGCGGGCTGGCGCAAGCGCGCCACGTATATCTGGAATATTAAAAATGCAATGGTCCACCCCAACAGACCCAAGCCCAGCCAATGATTTCGCAGAAAAAGTACGATAATAGCTCCTGAAACAAAAATAAAGGTCGGGATAAATGAGATCACTATTATGTCGAAAAGCAATTCGAAGGAACGGCCGAACTTGCTTACGCGGTGCGTGAGCGATCCGGCAAAGTTGGAGATAAAAAAGTTGTACGAATGGCCGACGAGGTATGAGAAGGTACTGGTAAAGAGGTCGGTCATCACACGGGCAGACATATAAACGTTTGCTGTATCCTGTACACGGCGGCCTCCCCACTCCAAAAGCCACATTGCAACAACCACCCACAGCACGCCAAAAAGCATACCCACGGTGTGGTCGCTCGGGGTCGAAGAAGCAAGCAGGTTGAAGAACTGCCGCAAATAGAGTGGCGCTACCAGCATTCCGGCCTGCACTATTGCTCCCCCAAGCAGAATAAGACCCAGCAATATTTTGTGCTGCCGGAGTTCGCGCCAGTACGCGCGGAAGACCTCTTTGGCCGAAGCCACTTTCTTCACATCACCCTGCATTTAGGGCATTATAGCACTATTTGACAAAATAGCTAATTCTTGCACTATTTAGTAGGTCAGACCTACTGATTAGGTGCACTTTGAGTCCCCGCCGGAGGCGGTTCGTTGGGCGGAGTTTGTTTCTGTAAGGATTCGGATACCTTAGAAAGTTCGCGGGCCAACTCCTCGGTTGCAGACTTAATGCCCACTGCATCATCACTCCCCTTCTTGTTTTCTACCGCAGAAATCTTTTCATTTATCGCAGTAGCAAGCTCCATCGGAATTTTATCTTTGTTGTCACTGAGGGCTTTTTTAGCGGTGTAGAGTGCTTGCTCGGCTACATTGCGCGCCTCGACAAGTTCCACTTTTTGTTTGTCTGCGTCGGCGTGCTGTTCGGCCTCCTTGCGCATGCGTTCTATGTCCTGCTCGGCGAGACCCGAGGACCCTTCAATACGTATTGATTGCTCTTTGTTTGTAGTTTTGTCCTTTGCCTTTACCGTGAGTATACCGTTGGCGTCGACGTCGAACGTGACCTCAACTTGAGGCATCCCCCGCGGTGCCGGCGGTATGCCATCGAGCACGAAGCGGCCCAGGGATTTGTTGTCCGAGGCCATTGCGCGCTCGCCCTGCGAGATGTGGATTTCTACACTGGTCTGATTGTCGGCGGCAGTGGAGAACGTCTGCGAGCGGCTGGTGGGGATAGTGGTGTTGCGCTCGATGAGCTTGGTTGCTACCCCGCCCATGGTCTCTATGCCGAGCGAGAGCGGAATAACGTCGAGCAGAAGCACGTCGCGCACCTCGCCGCCGAGGATGCCGCCTTGTATTGCCGCGCCTATCGCCACCACTTCATCGGGGTTGACGGAGAGGTTGGGCTTTTTTCCGAAATACTTCTCCACCGCCTGCTGTAGCGCTGGCATACGGGTTTGTCCGCCGACCAGTATGACCTCGTTGATATCACCGACCTTAAAAGGGGAGGCCTCCATCGCGCGCTTAGTGATAGTGAGCGCGCGGTCGATAAACTCCTCCGTGAGCTCCTCGAGCTTTGAGCGCGTCATCTTGACAAGGAGGTGCCGCGGACCGGAGGAATCGGAAGTGACAAATGGGATGTTAACCTCGGTCTCCATCGCGGTCGAAAGTTCAATTTTTGCCTTTTCTGCGGCCTCATCGAGGCGCTGGCGCGCGAGCGCGTCGTTGCGTATGTCGATTCCGGACTCGCGCTGAAACTCGGCCGCGAGCCAGTCAATTATTTTTTGATCAATGTCTTTGCCACCCAAGTGCGCGTCGCCGTCGGTCGACTTGACTTCGATGACATCCGCGCCGATCTCAAGAATCGAGACATCGAAGGTTCCGCCGCCAAAGTCGAAGACGGCCACCTTTTCGTCCTTCTTCTTGTCAAAACCATAGGCAAGCGCCGCGGCTGTTGGCTCGTTGATGATGCGCTTTACCTCGAGCCCGGCTATTTTGCCGGCGTCGCGGGTGGCCGCGCGCTGTGCGTCGTTAAAGTATGCGGGAACAGTGATAACCGCTTCGGTGATGGGCTCGCCGAGGCGTTTTTCGGCGTCGGCCTTGAGCTTGCCGAGTATCATCGCCGAGACCTCTTCCGGTCGCATCCACTGGTCTCCCATTTTGACCTCTATCCCGCCGTTTGCCGACTTGCACAGCTCGTAGGGTACGGCCGCTTTGTCTTTTTGTACCGCCGGTTCGTCGAAAGTGTGTCCGATAAAGCGCTTAATCTGGTAGATGGTATTTTTTGGGTTGGTGACTGCCTGTCGGCGGGCAATAAGCCCGACCAGCCGCTCGCCGGTTTTTGAGAGCGCGACAACCGAGGGGGTGGTGCGTGCGCCCTCTGCGTTTTCGAGCACGCGCGGCTCGCCACCTTGCACCACCGCTATAGCGGAGTTTGTAGTGCCCAAGTCTATCCCAAGAATCTTTCCCATAGTGTGTTATGTGTTATTAATAAATAATGACACCTGCGCCGGTCGTATAATACTGTCGCCTATCTTAAACCCTGCGCGATGAACTTCGTTTACCTTATGGTCTTTTGTTTCGTCATCCGTTTGGGTTTTCTCCAGCGCCTCGTAGGCGCGCGGGTCAAAGTCGTCTCCCGCCCTACCGTAGCGCTCTACTCCCATTTTTGACAAGGCGTCAATTAGTTGCTTGTGGACTATGAGCAGTTCCTGCGCCTGCGAGTGTTTGAGCGCCATCTCCAGGGTGTCGAGTGCCGGCAAAAGCACTTCGACTATTTTTGTCTTGGCGCGCGCCTCTCGCTCACCCTGCGTCGCCATTTCCTCGCGCTTATAGTTAGCCAGGTCGGCGCGAGCTCGCTGCCAGCCCTCCAAGTACTCCTGCTTCTCCCCTACGGCCTTTTGCACCTTTTCTCTCAATCGTTTGATGGCCGCAGGCCCCTCGCCCTCCTCCTCGGGCACAAATTCCTCGTCTGTACCGTCCATAGTGTGTGTATTGTAAACAAAAAACCGCCCAAGTCAATATCCGGCGGTTTTTTTGTTACCGCTTAGACCACTGCTTGCGCTTGCGGGCTTTGAGGAGCCCGGGCTTGCGGCGCTCTTTGGCGCGCGGGTCGCGCTTGAGGAAGCCCTCTTTTTTGAGCGGGCCGCGCAGTGTCGCATCATACTCGGTGAGGGCGCGCGAGATGCCGTGCCGCACCGCGATTGCCTGTCCGGCAATGCCGCCGCCCTTAACCACCACACTTACCGCAAACTGCGTCGAGAGTCCTATTTTTAGAAACGGCTCGAGTGCCGCCATCTGGAGCGCGGTTGTTACAAAATAGGCGTTTACATCTTTGTTGTTGATAGTGACCGCTGTACGGGAGGCAGGAGTCAGGCGTACGCGCGCGATAGAGGTCTTGCGCCGGCCGATTGCTTCGATGTATCTTTCTGCAGATTTTTCTTTTAGAGCGGCCATAGAATTAATTTTTTATAGTCAAAAGTTTTATACGGCGCATCTGTAGCTTGTTTTTGGGGAGCATGCCGAGGATAGCGCGGCGTATCGCCTCTTTGTGTCCGCGGCGCGCCTTGCCCCCCTCGGTATCGGCCGTGAGCATGGCGTAGGTCTCTTTTTTTTGTCCGCCCGGGTAGCCGGAGTAGCGAATGTATTCCTTGGTGCGCTCTTTGGTGCCGGTGAGTTTAACCTTAGAAGCATTTAATATGGTCACCTCCTCGGCAACTATTTGGTGCTTTACAAAGGTTGCTTTGTCCTTGCCCATAAGCACCTTAGCCGCAGCCGAAGCCACGCGTCCGAGGGTTTTGTCTTGTGCATCAATAGTAATCATATACTTTTATACAAACTCAATTAGCGCCATTTCGGCGGCGTCGCCGCTGCGCGGTCCCATTTTAGTGATGCGCAAGTATCCACCAGCGCGTCCCTTGTAGCCAGCAGCGGTCTTAATGAGCTTGCCTGCCACACGCTCGTCGCCAAGCGCGGCGATGAGCTGTCGGCGGCTTGAGAGGGTGCCCTGCATCCCTTTTGTAATCATCTTTTCCACCAAGGGGCGTATTTCTTTGGCTTTAGCAACGCTCGTTTTCATCTTGCCGCGCAAAATGAGCGAGCGTGCAAGCGACTTGAGCAAGGCGACGCGCTGCCCCTTCTCCCGACCAAATTTTCTGTTTACGTTACCGTGGCGCATAATTATTTGAGCACGATGCCGAAGTTGGCGAGAGCGCGCTTAATCTCCTGTATCGACTTGGGTCCCAGCCCTTCGATGTCCACCAAATCGGCCTCTTTCTTGCGGGCGAGTCCGCCGACAGTGCGGATGTTCGCCTTTTCAAGCGCCGAAATAGTGCGAGCACTAAGCTCGAGGTCGTCGATACGGGTTTTAAGTGCCTCTGCCGAGTCGGTGGGCGGTACTACGGCGCTTGCGGCCTCCTTGTCGCGAATCTCGTCGAGCGGCTCTTCGCGGAAGCCGACCACGGCTTTGAGCTGCGTAATCATAATCTCGATAGAGTGCTCCAGAGCCGTCCGCGGGGTCAGCGTGCCGTCCGTCTCTATAGAGATGCGCAGGCGATTGTAGTCGGTGCGGTCGCCGACGCGCATATTTTCTACCTCGTAGTTGACGCGGCGGACAGGGCTAAAGATAGCGTCGACGGATATCTCCCCAATGTCTACGCGGTCTTTCTTAAGCTGCTCGCGCGAGACATAGCCCAAGCCCCGCTCGATACGAAACTCGGCCACGAACTCGGTCTTGTCGGTTATCTCGAAAATATAGGCGTTAGGGTTCAGTAAACGGACCTGGCCGGGGAGCGTAAGGTCGCTTCCGGAGACCTTTTGAGGGCCCTTGATGGAGAGAGAGATGGTCTGCGCCGCATCAGTCAAAATTTCGAAGCGCAGTTTTTTGAGATTGATAAGTATCGTCACCACATCCTCGCGGATGCCGGGGATAGTGGAGAACTCGTGCTCGACGCCTTCTATTTTGACAGACGTGACCGCCGCGCCCGGGAGCGAGGAGAGGATAATGCGGCGCAGCGAGTTGCCGAGCGTGTGCCCGTAGCCCGGATACAGTCCGTCTATCTCGTACACGCCCTCCGCCTCGTGCTCAGAAACCACGCGGGGTTTGCTGGGCAGTGTTATAGAATATTCCATCATAACTCAATCTATATTCTTAAAATAATAATATTACCTGCTGTAGAACTGGATGATGACAGGCGCGCTAAACGGCGCCTCACCCTCTCCCAACCCGGGGTCCGCAACGACGCGCACCGCGAATCCCTGGTCTTCAAATGCAAGCCACGCCGGCGCCTTTGTTTCGGCCGTGGTTTCGGTGCGGTTTACAAACAGCGCGCTCGGGCGGCTTTCGGGGCGGATAGACACCAGCATCTCCTTTTCCACCTTAAACGAGGGTATGTTGACGCGGCGGCCGTTTATAAGGATGTGCCCGTGGGAGACCATTTGGCGCGCGGCGCGGCGGGTCTTTACAAAACCGGCACGATACACAACATTGTCGAGCCGCGACTCCAGGCGCGAAAGAAGCCCTAAGGCGGAGTCCTTGCCCTTTTTTTCCATTGCCTCGTGAACGTAGCGAGAAAACTGCGACTCGGAGAGCCCGTAGGTAAAACGCGCTTTCTGCTTTTCGAGAAGTTGCAGGCCAAAGTCGCTGCCGCCGCGGCGGCGCGGTGTCTTGCGCGGCGCGCGTGCCTCCGCAAGCTGGAACTTTTGCGTCTGGCATTTTTCGAACACCGAGGCGCCGAGGCGTTTGCAGATTTTATATTTTGGTCCTATCAACATATATGTTTATATTCGGCGAGGTTTCGGCGGACGCGGGCCATTGTGCGGGACGGGAGTCATGTCCTTGATGCCGTTTATCTGTATGCCCTTGGTCGAAAATGCGCGGATAGACGACTCGCGTCCGGCACCAACACCCTTGACCACCACCGACACCTCCTTAACCCCCATTTGGGAAGCGCGCTCACCGATGAGCTCTCCCACCTTGGCGGCGGCAAAAGGAGTCCCCTTTTTGGCGCCGGAGAAGCCGAGCGAGCCGGAAGAGGACCAAGTGACGACGTTGCCGGAAGGGTCGCTAAGGGAGACCTTAGTGTTGTTGTAGGTCGCCTCGACAAAAAGAACGCCCGAGTCGAGCTTGCGCTTGCCTGTGCGGGAAGAAGCGGCGGTGCCTGATGCCCCCTCTCCCCCCGATTTTTTGACTATTCTTTTCTTACCCATAGGTATATACAGTCGTAGAAATTACACTACAATTTAGGTTTTTTCAACCTTGCGGCGGCCGGAGCCCATGGTCTTGCGGACGTTTCCGCGGAGTGTACGGGAGTTTGTTTTGGTGCGCTGGCCGCGGACAGGAAGGCGCTTTTGGTGTCGGAGTCCGCGATAGGTGCCGATGTCGCGCAAACGCTTAATGTTGCCCGCGACCTCGCGCTTGAGGTCGCCCTCGAGTTTAAGTCCTTCGAGTTGGTGCCGAATGGCATTCTCCTCCTCCCCGGTCAAATCATTGGCCTTTTTTGAGTGGTCTATTTTGGCGACGGTCAAAATCGAAGCCGCGCGTGCAGGACCTATACCGTAGAGAGCCGTCAGTGCATAGACGACTCGCTTGTTGGGGATAGTGATACCTGAAATACGCATACTAAATTTTATTCTTTTATTTATCCTTGACGCTGCTTGTGGCGCGGGTTAGAGCATACGACATAGATGCGCCCCTTCCGACGTACCATCTTGCACGCCGCACAGCGCGGCTTTATTGATGCCTTGATCTTCATAATTACAATCGTCTAGTTATTCTCGCTTTACCGCCATACGGTTCGAGTTTGAGCAGCACTTTGTCGCCCACAAGAACTTTTATCCTATGAAGACGCATTTTGCCCGCAAGATAAGAAAGCACCACTGTACCGTCACTCAAAGATACTTTAAATAACGTATTAGGCAGGGCCTCTTCTACGACGCCCTGTACTTCTGGTGCTTGGGTATCCATCACACTGACAACATTTTCATCCTAACAGAGCCCATCAAAGGTGTCAAATTTTTTACTTACTTACGGTGTTGATTCTTATTTTATCGGCAGTGTCGGGGAATTTACCCTGCCAGAAGGGCCGGATACTGGCATCGGCCTTGGCTATCGCAGGGCGGAAGGCGTCTATCACCTGCTGAAACTCTGACTTATTTTTGTCCACCAAGGCGTTTATAAGAGCGTTCGGGTCGAATTGCCAAATAAGCACCGCACTGCCGGAGAGGTGTATAGTCACCGGCCCGCCCTCGCTGCGCTTTGTCGAGGTGGCCAGCATAAGCGCCATATCCTCCTGCCCGCCAAACAGCACCGCTTCGCCGACATACTCTTCGACCTTCTTGTGGGCAACGGCACTCGCAAGATCGGCCTGGCGCACCATAATTCCTGTTGCGGTCGCGCTTTCGGTAATCTGCGCGGTTTTGTTGGCCCCCGTACTCTGTACAATGTCGGCAAAACGTATCTCCAGCGAGCCGGGCACCAACAAAAAGCCCTCCGGTATTTCTTGTGCCGCCGCCGCGCGCGTATCACTGTCGAGTTGCTTTTGTAAAGCGGTTTTTGCAGTCGCGAGGTCGGCTGGTGCCACGGCCGGCTCGTCTCCCACAAAACCACCTGCTATAGCACCCTCGGATTTTGCAGAAAAGGTGCTGTAACGCGGGTCGCCCTTGAATCCGGGGATAGTAAAGACGACTCCCCCTCCTTTGTTGTAGTTGATACCGGGCGAGTCGGCATAGACGGTCGTGGTAATCGTCCCCGCGCTGCCGCCCTTCATCCCCGGCACGGTCACCGAGTCGCGGATGCGGTATATTTTGCCGTCGGGCGCTTCAAAGCGCGTGTTGGCGATGAGCCGCTGACTCGAGACGGAGTAGGTGTTGCTTACAGTGATGACACCGCTTGCGGCGCGGGACACTTTTTGTACGCCCTGTGCGGGCACATTCTGCGAGGCCGAGCGTGTGACGCTTATGGTCTGATAGGACAAAACTCCCACTGGCGCGTTTGCTTGCGCTTGTAGCGTCTCGGGCATAACCACCTGCTCGGTGCGCGGCTGGACGGTAACACTCGCTCCGGCAAAAACGGTGGAGATGAGCATCCCACCGACACCGGCCACCGCCGCGACGCCGATAACTATGAGCCAAAAACGACCAAGTCGAGGCCTTTTGCGGTGAGGTGGCCGGTAGCTATCATCCACCTCCGTTGGAGCGTTGTTATCAGTGCGCTCAAGAGGAGCCACCGGCCGAGCGGGTCGGCGATGAGTAGTGACAGAGATATTGCGGATAGAACGCTCGCTGGGGTGTCCGTTGTGTTTGATATCTCGCATAACAATAAGTGTGTGCTTATATAGTGTACTACATCGGTTGACTGTCTATAAACAATGCACCGAGGAGCAGGGGTATATCGGGCGGCGAGACATGCGCCACAACAAACGGGTACAAGTGGTGGGGGCGCAGGGTGCGGACCTCTCCGTGAGGAAAAAGTGTTCCGAGCGCTTGGCTAGTGCTTAATGCCCGAGCGTACCACTCCCCTGCCGGCTCACCGGCGATTACACGAATTCGCGAGTACTGCCCAGGGGCGGCAAACTCGCGTGCGGCATCTGCAAACTGGGAGGCAAAATGTTCACCGGAGGAACGAAACGGCGCTTGCAAATGAGGGGTGTCAAACGGCAGGCGCGCGGCAGAGCGCGCTTCAGCAAACGAATAGCCGCCATGGGCGCGTAGCGTGCGCAAGAGCGCATTGCTCCCCAGTGGTGCGGTTGCGTGCGCCGCAACGCCGTGCTCATCTAAAGCAATAAGCTCCGTTACCTCCCCCCCTACCGTACACAGGAGTGCGGGCTCTTGTCCAAAGAGCGTGCGTGCGCCATATGCGGCAGCGCCTGCTGATGTATAGAGAGAAAGGGGAATGTCGCCGAAGGAGGTTCGGACGCCAACGTTTGTAGAACTGACCACCTCCTCCAAAAAGTCCGGTTGGCCGGCCTCGAGGTTGGGCGTGCCCCACGGCGACGCCATAATGACTGACACTCCCGATACAGTGCCCATAGCGGCGGTCTTAGGGTGAAACCGGAGCCGCGTCGCCGCCTCGGCTATCTCATAAAGAGTTTTTTTAAGTACTTGGCCGATGCTCTGCACCAGCCCCGCTCCCGTGCGAGTGTGCTCGACAGGCACCTGTGCTCTGCGAGCACCAAACATCCGCGGTTGCTGTGCCGCAGAAAGCCGGACAAGCGCTGCGCCGACGCTTCCGCTTTCTATATCGAGTAGCAGCACAGTGCGTCCGTCCACTTTTTTCTTTTTCCCCAGCCCAAACATGGGCTTATTCTAGCACCGCTTTTATGCGCCGGACTCCCTGCGCCACCGCTTCTTCTTTTTGAATTTTAAATACCTGGTCTAGCAGGTCAGACCTACTACCTAGTAGGTCTGACCTGCTAAGCTCGCCCGTCGAAGCGACGTGCGGTCCTCCACAAAACTCTATGGAAAATGCGTCTGTCAGCGGGCCGACCGAGTAGACCGACACTCTGTCCGGATATTTTGCACCAAACTCATGCTCCGCTCCGAGCTTTTCGGCCTCTTCTTTATCCATTTCGGTGCGCACTACGGCCAGGTCCTCTTTAATTGTTTCGTTTACTATCCTTTCGACTTCTGCCAGCTGCTCTTTAGTCACTTTTTCGGGATGCGAAAAGTCGATTCGCAATCGCTCCTGCGTGATATTGCTCCCCCGTTGGTGTACGTGGTTGCCGAGCACCAGCTGGAGTGCCTTAAGCAGCAAGTGGTGTGCGGTATGAAGGCGGGTCGTCTTTTTTGAAGTATCGGCCAGGCCGCCTTTAAACTTTTGTTCCGAGCCGGCGCGCGAGAGGTCTTGATGCTCCTTGAGCAACTCTTTAAACCCTTCAATATCGATTTGTCTTATTCCTTTTTCTGCGGCCTCTTCCACTATTGATTCAAATGGAAATCCGTATGTAGTTACAAGTTGAAATGCATCCTGTGCAGTGATAGTGCCGTCGCCTACAAAACGTTGAAATTCCTTTAAGCCCCGCACAAGTGTTATTCGAAACCTTGTTTCTTCTTCAGTAAGCACTTGAGCTATATCGTTAATTTTTTCTTTGACTTCAGGATACTGGTCTTTATACGCATCAGCCACAAAATGAGCCAATGTTCCGATAGGGAAAAACGATTGGTCTTTATTAAACTTACTAAGAGCCAACACGGCTCGCCGTATGAGCCGTCGAACAAAATACCCTCGATCCTTATTATCGGGTAAAACACCATCGACAATAAGAAAGACGGCCGCTTTAACATGGTCGGCAATAATTCGATATTGTCGGGTATGAGTGGCGTATTTTGTGTCAGTAAATTGTTCTAAAGTATCGATTATATATTTATGATTCGATAGAAAAATATCATCTTGGTTGTTAGAAACGGCGACAATGCGCTCCAGCCCGCCGCCGAAGTCGACGTTTTGCTTGGGCAGGAGGCCGAAGGTGCCGTCGGTGTTCTTTATATATTGCATAAACACCGAGTTGCCGATTTCGAGGAAGCGGCCACAGTCGCAGTTGGGGTGGCACTCTGGGCCAAATTTTATATCGTGCTTGATGTGGGTGAACTCGTAGAAGACCTCCGAGTCGGGGCCGCCCGGCTCGCCCGCGGGCATTTGTTCCGCAGTGCCTGCCCGTGTCCACCAATTTTTTTGACCGTAAAAACAGATTCTTTCCTCGGGAATGCCTAACCTTTTCCAAATTTCTGCCGATTCGGTGTCTTTGGGTATGTTATTTTTTGAGTCCCCCTCAAAACAGGTTACCCACAGTTTTTCGACCGGTATACCGACCTCTTTTGTTAAAAATTCAAAAAACCATGGAAGTTGCTCCTGTTTAAAATAGTCGCCGAG
>MEWV01000022.1 GCA_001775445.1 Candidatus Adlerbacteria bacterium RIFCSPHIGHO2_02_FULL_54_18 | reverse complement strand
CGCGTGGGTGACCTCATGCAGATACAAAGCCAAATTGTATACAGTTACTACCAGCCAAAACAAACACTCCCGCCTTCGCTTGAGGCGCTTGCCGATCCCATTTCGGGTTTTATAGTGCCGAGGGACCCGGAGAGTGGCGCTTCCTACGAGTATAAGAAGACCGGCTCTCTTTCCTTTGAGCTGTGCGCAACTTTCACAAAAGAAAGCCGCACTGCACAAAAGTATGAGATGACCCGGCCGGTTGCGTACCTCCCCGAAGGCAAGGAGATAAGCAATAATTGGGAGCACAACCCGGGCCGCGTCTGTTTTGATCGCACCATAGATCCGCAACTCTACCCGGCCTATCCTAAAGGGCTCTAATACAGAGGACTCTCCTCTGTATGGCACAGATGTACAACCCGAAAGAAATAGAGAGGAAGTGGCAAGACCGCTGGGAAAAATCGGCGGCTTTTACCGCGGAGGACAACTCCCAAAAACCAAAACAATATATTTTAGACATGTTTCCGTACCCCTCCGGCGAGGGGCTCCACGTGGGACATGTCGAGGGGTACACTGCTACCGACATCTATAGCCGCTACAAGCGCATGAAGGGATTTAATGTGCTCCACCCGATGGGGTGGGATGCCTTTGGCCTACCGGCAGAAAACTACGCTATTAAAACCAGCGTAGCGCCACAGGAGACCACCGACAAATCGATAAATAACTTTAGGAGACAAATAAAAGCGCTTGGGTTTTCCTACGATTGGTCGCGCGAGGTGGGCACACATAACCCCGACTATTATCGCTGGACGCAGTGGCTCTTTACCAAATTCTTCGAGAAGGGGCTGGTATACAAGAAGAAAGCGCTGGTCAACTGGGACCCGGTCGACCAGACAGTGCTGGCCAACGAGCAGGTGCTTCCCGACGGCACCGCCGAGCGCTCGGGCGCCAAGGTGGAGAAGAAAGACCTTGAACAGTGGTTCTTTAAAATTACCGATTATGCCAATGAGCTGGAGGACTCCCTCGAGCAACTGGACTGGCCGGAGTCGACTAAAATTAACCAACGCAACTGGATAGGCCGCAGTGAGGGTGCAGAGCTAGAGTTCAAGATTGACGGACACCAGGTGTCCATCAAAGTATTTACGACACGGTCGGATACGCTGTTTGGTGCGACGTATTTGGTATTGGCTCCCGAACATCCGGAGCTTTTAAATCTTAAATTGCAGATTACAAACTGGGACGAAGTAGAAACGTATATAAACGAGGCAAAAAATAAGTCGGATATCGATAGGAGCGCAGACGGAAAGGAAAAAACAGGAGTTGAGTTGAAAGGGATCATGGCTATTAATCCGGCAAATAAAGAAGAAATGCCGGTGTGGGTCGCCGACTATGTGCTCGGACACTACGGCACCGGGGCGATTATGGCTGTTCCTGCGCACGATGAGCGTGACTACGAGTTTGCCCAGAGGTTTGGCCTACCTGTTCGGCAGGTTCTCGAGCCGTTTTATACACAAGAGACCGAACCTGGCAAAGTTAAAAAAGATATGCCGTATGATCATCGGAACGCGATCATTGCGGTCGTTAAACATTGGAGCGAAGACAAATATATTGCGCTCAAGTGGAAGCAGGTTGCCTGGGTTACCTTTGTGACGGGAGGCATAGAGGAGGGTCAAACGGCTGAGGAGGCGGCAAAGATGGAAATAGAGCAAGAAACCGGCTATACCAGTGCCGAGTTAGTGGAGGACTATGGCCTTATACACGGACTCTTTTATCACGTACCTAAAAAGGTTAACCGAGTTGCTCACGCGCAGGCGCTTCTTTTTGCCCTTAAAAATGATTCTCGACAGGAGGTTTCGGCTGAAGAGTTGGAGAAGCATGAAGTGTTGTGGCTCAGCGCCGAGGAGTTGAAACGGCAGCTTACTCCTGGTACCCATCAACACACTTTGCGGCTTATGCTCGGTACACAAGGTCCCTACATAGGTCCCGGTATCCTTAATAATTCCGGCACGTTCGACGGTATGCAGTCAGAAGAGGCAAAACAAAAGATTACAGAATTTGTTGGTGGAAAGACAAAAACCACTTACCGTCTCCGTGACTGGCTCATTAGCCGTCAGCGATACTGGGGTGCACCTATACCGATTGTCTACGACCCGGAAGGGAAGGCACACTCTATCCCTGAGGAGCACTTGCCGTGGATGCTCCCGACCGACGTAGAGTTTAAGCCCACCGGCACCTCTCCCTTAGGGCAGTCCAAAGAGCTGTTAGAGAGAACGGAGCGTATTTTTGGCAAGGGTTGGCGGCCGGAGATAGATACGATGGATACCTTCGTGTGTTCATCGTGGTACTTTTTGCGCTTTGCCGACGCACATAATAAGAAGGAGTTTGCGAGCAAAGAGGAGTTGAATAAGTGGCTCCCTGTTGATCTCTATGTCGGCGGTGCCGAGCATACCGTACTACACCTACTCTATGGGCGTTTCTTCACCAAAGCCCTACATGATATGGGGTATCTTGCCTTTGATGAGCCATTTTTACGGCTTCGGCACCAAGGGCTAATACTCGCCGTCGACGGCAATAAAATGAGCAAGTCAAAAGGAAATGTAGTTAATCCAGATGACATCATCGTAGAGTACGGGGCTGACATACTGCGCCTCTATATGATGTTTATGGGGCCGCTTGAGCAGATGAAGCCGTGGAATACGCAAAATATCGCCGGCGTTCAGCGGTTTTTGGAGAGAGTGTGGCGGTTAGGGACAACACTAAGGACTAATGAGCCAAAACTAGAAGCCAAAAGCTCGTCACAAGAAGCTTTGTTGCACCGGACTATAAAAAAAGTCGGTGATGATATCGAAAGTTTAAAGATGAACACGGCTGTTTCGGCGCTGATGATTTTGCTCAATGAATGTGAGAAGGAAGAGGTAAGCAGCGACACTTATAAAATATTTTTGCAGCTGCTCGCACCCTTTGCACCGCACATAGTACACGAACTGGCAGAAAAAAACGGGGTAGACCTTGCTAAATGGCCTGCATATGATGAGTCAAAACTCGTTGCAAAAACACTCATTATTGGGGTACAGGTAGACGGAAAATTACGTGGCTCGATAGAACTCGCTGTGGATGCCCCGCAGGCGGAAGCGCTCGCCGCCGCACGGGTACACCCCGCCGTTGCCAAGTGGTTGAACAAGGGAGAAAAAAAAGTGTTTTATGTACCAGGGAAGATCGTTAGTTTTTCCACAGTGTAGGGGAGAGAAGGAGGTTTGACAGCAAAACTAGGGCGTGATATACAATACCACACGTATGGCAATTCAACCGGTCGACAAAACGGGCTTCAAACCAAAAGCGATAGTAAAGAAGCTTCTTCTCGCGCTCCCGGAGCGCTCTCGTGTCGTGCTTGAGTCCCGCTTTGGTCTCGGAGCATCTACTGAGCGCGTTACGCTCGAACAGATAGGGAAGCGCTATGGCATTACCCGCGAGCGCGTTCGCCAGATAGAAAACCACGCGCTTGCCGCGCTCAAAAAGTCATCGACTTTTGCAAGTGCTGAAGCGGCTTTTAAGGAGCTTGAGCGGATTATCGACGGGTTGGGCGGTATCGTCTGCGAAGACGATTTGCTCAACTTTGTGACCAAAGACAAGTCAATGCAGAATCACATTTACTTCCTGCTTGTGCTGGGCGACCCGTTTAAATATCGCAAGGAAGACGATGAGGTGAATCGTTGTTGGTTTGTTGACCACGAGCTCGCGTCAAAGGTGGAAAACGCGCTTAAGTCGCTCTACTCGGGGCTGTCCGACGAAGACCTCATACCAGAGGGCGAGATGATAGATCGCTTTCTTAAAGAGCTGCAAAATATAAACGATAAACACCGCAACAGCGAGGTACTACGTCGCTGGCTTTCAATATCAAAAAGCATCGGTAAGAACCCGCTCGGCGAGTGGGGTCAAGCGTCTTCACAGAATGTGCGCACAAAAGGCATACGCAGCTTTGCATATCTGGCGGTTAAGAAGCACGGGAGCCCGCTGCACTTCCGCGAGGTGGCCACTTTGATAGAAAAAATGTTCGACCGCAAAGCGCATGTCGCCACCACTCACAACGAGCTTATTAAAGATCCGCGCTTCGTACTGGTAGGCCGCGGAATGTACGCGCTTAGGGAGTGGGGCTACACGGAGGGTGTAGTGCGCGACATAGTGCGAGAAACATTGCGCAAAAACGGCCCTATGACAAAGGCGCAGATAATTGAAAAGGTGCTCAAAGAGCGCCACGTCAAACCGGGTACTATTGTCGTCAATCTCCAAAATCAAAAGTATTTTAAGCGCGGAAAAGACGGCGAGTTTTCTCTCGTAAAATAAACCGCCCGTGAAAGGCGGTTTATTTTACGATTTTAGTGCTCGTTACTACTCTTTCCAGTGATGAGCGAGTAAAGCCACGGCAACCATAGCGGAGCAAGAAGCACACACGCCAAAAACAGATAGGAGGGGGGTGCCCTGCCTATGATGACGCGCACTATCTCCCAAAGCCCGAGCGCCAACATACAAAGGTAGATGCCCCAGACCGCGCGCGTACGCGCATGATTCATATGCTGCTGATCGGCACTGTAATTGAAGAAGAAGGGAATCCCGCCCACTGCTCCCGCTATGAAAAGAAGCGCGCCAACTGCACCAAGGGTCGCCAAAAAGTATTCTATATAGCGCAGGGGGTGCGCGGTGAGGTCAATAATTAACTGTTCCATAGCGGCAGGTAGTGGATATTATAAGTATATCGTACAATAAGAGTGTTATGTTCTTGCATGAGCAAGCCCACTCGACGAACAAGTTTTTTGACGGATTTCATATCGACACAACGCTCATCGCGCTTGCGGGCATGGTGGTGTTTCTTATAACGGCAGTGTCCGTAGATTATGACGCGGTGTCGGGAGGAATTGCAGCGCTCATCGCCTACTCGCCACTGTGGCTCCCCGTTGCCCTCTTTGTATCGTTTTGGAAGACGTGGATGCATTATATCCGCTATGAGTTTTGGTTTCATACGCCGATGACGCTCCTGCACATTGAGTTGCCTCCCGAAGTGGAGAAGTCGCCTCTTGCTATGGAGCTGGTACTGATAGGCCTGTGGAACACCGGCGGGGAGACCACCTTCCTCCAGCGTATCTGGAACGGGCAATACCGCGCCATCACCACGCTAGAGTTGGTGAGCAACGAGGGGCGGATCAGCTACTATATCCATTTACGCAAAAATTGGAAGAATTTTATTGAAGCGCGGATCTACGGTCAGTTTCCGGAGGCCCATATCACTGAAGCAACGCGCGACTATGTCGACGAGGTTGGTTACAGCCCTGATACCCACACTTTGTGGGGCACCGAGTACTCAAAAGCCGACGCGGAGGCCCTGCCTCTGCGGACCTATGTGGACTGGCAACTCGACAAGACGCCGGACAAGCCGGAGATAACAATTGACCCGCTTACAAATATTTTTGAGGCCCTGAGTTCCGCGGGGCCGGGCGAATATGTTTGGATACAAATAATAATGAAGGCCCGCAAGCAAGACGAATGGTACGGTTTTTATACAGGGGATCATTTTGTCGCCGATGCAAAAAAGAAGATAGCGAGCATCACCAAGCAAGCCATCGCCCGCGCGCAGGAGCATACTGTCGACGAAGCAGAAAAGAAAAAGGTCGGCTCGCGCGGCGCGATGCTGCTCACCGGCGGGGAGAAGGACCAGGTCGAGGCCATAGAACGCTCTATCACTAAACAGGTCTTCGACTGCGGATTACGTGCTATGTATATAGTAAAAAAAGACAGGTTCGACATTACAAAAATCAACAACTTGGTACGACTATGGGATCCATTCCGCAATCAGCAAGGAAACAAGCTCAATGTTACCCGAGGACTCTCCATTTTTGACTACCCGTGGCAGGATTGGGGCAATGTCCGCCGTCGGATGGTCTCCAAAAAGATGTTTTTTTGGTACAAGCACCGCGCCTATTTTTATGTACCCTACGACCAGGTGCCCGTGTGCCTTACTGTAGAAGAGATCGCGTCTCTTTGGCACTTCCCCAACTCCATTGTCAAAACGCCGGCGCTTGAACGGGTCCCGAGCCGCCGCTCCGCGCCGCCACCGAATCTGCCCACCGCTCCCCCAAGTTCTTCTTTCTAAATATGCAGTGGCATGAGCATTTTCCAACATTTACGCCTCTTTTGAGCGCGGTGAGCTCTTGGTACACGCGGCGCGACATACTTGAGCGCTTTCTCATCAACTTAGTGGCGTGGGGCGGGATAGTGTATCTCATTTTTTTATGGACATTTTCTGCCCCTACGGGCTTTCCGACAGGAGCGTATATCAATATAGAAGAGGGTATGTCGCTGACAAAAATAGCGGAGACCTTTAAACAGCGCGGGGTAGTGGACAACGCGTCGCTCTTTAAAAATGTTGTGCGTGTTTTTGGCGACGACAAGCATGTGTTGGCCGGACAGTACTTTTTTTCAAGACAGGAAAATATGGTATGGGTTGCTATGCGGCTTATCAGCGGCGACTTTGAGACGTCTGCTGTTCGGGTCACTATCCCCGAGGGATCAACAGTGGTCGATGCTGGAAAAATTATTTTAGAAAAGGTGCCTGAGTTTAACTACCGGCAATTTATAGATCGAGCGCGAGAAGGTTACACTTTTCCCGACACTTACTTTTTTAGGCCTGGCCAGTCCATCGAGGCGATACTAAGCGTATTTGAAAATAATTTTAGAGTAAAGATTCAGAGAGCGCAAGAAGTGATACAAAAGTCCGGTCATACACAAGACGAAATACTCATAATGGCATCTCTCCTCGAAAAAGAGGCCGCGACAATGAAAGACCGCCAGCAGATAGCCGGGGTGCTCTGGCACCGCATCGAGATAGGGATGCGGCTGCAGGTGGACGCGGTCTTTCCTTATATTTTAGGCAAAAATACTTTTGAGCTGACTCGCGAGGACCTCGCAGTGGACTCTCCTTACAATACTTATGTGTACAAAGGACTGCCTCCGGGACCTATCAATAACCCAGGACTCAATGCCATCCTCGCGGCGGCGACTCCCATAAAATCTAAATACGTCTATTTTCTTTCTGACAAAGAGGGTAATTTCCATTATGCGGTGACCTATGCGCAGCATCTGGCCAACAAAGCAAAATACATCGACTGACCCTTTTTCATGTTTGATGGGCTTTTTCTTTTTAGAGTAAAAAGTTATAACAGAGACATGTTTGGAGACATATTTGGACAGAAGAAAAAAGGAAGGGTCTTTGTGGGGCTCAGTGGTGGGGTGGACTCGGCTGTTTCTGCTGCTTTATTACAGGAGCAGGGGTATGAGGTAACCGGGGTTTTTATACACATCGCTATTGATGGGTACCCGTGCACCGCGGGGGTGGATCGGCTCGACGCTATGCGGGTTGCCGCGCATCTGAGAGTATCTTTTAGAGAAATAGATCTGTCGGAAGAGTATAGGAAGAAAGTATTTTTACTCTCGATAAAAGAGTTTAAAAAGGGGAGAACGCCAAACCCAGATGCGCTTTGTAACCGCGAAATAAAGTTTGGTTTGTTTTTTGACTACTGCATCGTGCAGGGCGCCGATTATGTCGCGACCGGCCATTATGCGCGTGTGGTAAGGCCCGACCCCGCACTGCCTGCCGTTGAGCTGCACGCGGGCGCTGATGAGGACAAAGACCAAAGTTACTTTTTGTGGGCTGTTGATGAGAGGAAACTTCGAAAGACACTATTTCCTCTTGGGGACATCAAAAAAACGGAGGTGCGTGCGCTGGCAAAAAAACTCCGACTCCCCAACGCGGAGCGTAAAGACAGCCAGGGACTCTGCTTTCTCGGTCCGATTTCGATGAGTGATATGCTCCGCCGAGAACTCCCACTCGTTCCAGGAGATGTTTTAGATGAAAGCGGCGCGGTGATGGGCCGGCACGAGGGCGCGCTTGCCTACACGCTCGGACAGCGACACGGATTTTATCTTTCTTTACAGGGCACGTCACAGGAGCCGCACTACGTGGTTGCCAAAGACTCGGAGTTTAACACCATAACCGTTTCCACCAAACGTACGCCCAATACATCTTCCACCTCCATCTTTCTTGCGGACACAAACTGGATAGGACCCCTCAAGGAGGGTCCGTGTATGGCGCGCTATCGGTACCGGCAAAAACTCATCCCCGCAGAACTGCGGGAAAGTCCGACTTCCTCAACTGTCACGCTTTTAGAGCCACACTATGTGCCCCAAGGACAGTCGCTTGTACTCTACCGTGGCAGCCGATGTATCGGCGGAGGTAGTGTAGAAAGTGTTGATAACTAAACCGAGTACGAGGTCTGTAATATATACTGTGAGTATGCGGTCCAACTATCTTGTACCTGTTGTTGGCCTCCTTGTTGTTTTGATAGTGCTTGCGGGTGTGGTGTATTATTTTAGCGTCCGGAATAATAACGCAGTTATCGTCCCCGTCGAGGTGGCATACACGCCGCCAGAAAAACTCACAGTAACGGAAGTAGTCGCTGGCGCGGGACATACCTACTCCGGTTCTTTTGATATACCGTCGTGCAACACCCTCGCTTCGGGGATTACAAGCACGGGCGGCACTCCTATCAACTTGACCTTGGTTCTTAGGGTTATCACCACAGATCCATCTTGCACCGACACTTCGCTGATAGAGCAGCCCTTTATACTCTCCTTTACTCCGGCTGCTGCAGTGACAGTGCGTCTCGCCTCTGTCACGCTTAACGGCAAGGAAATTCCTTTTACGCTTACGGAACAAAAGAGCAATTAAAAATGGCGGTCGAGGTTACCAAGGCCGACGGCACCACAGAAGCGTTTAATCCGGAAAAACTTGTTGCTTCTTTGGTGCGCGCAGGAGCCGAACATGGCACTGCCCGCGACATAACAGCACAAATTGAGCACACACTCTATCGGGGTGTTACCACACAGGAAATTTATCGGCATGCCTTTGCCCGCTTGCGCGAAGTGAGGAGGGGAGCTGCGGCGCGCTACTCGTTGAAGCGCGCACTGCTTGAGTTCGGACCCTCCGGCTTTCCGTTTGAGGCATATATGGCGGAGCTATTTCGTGCAGAAGGATTTACGGCAAAAATCGACCAGATTATGCAGGGCGCATGCGTTGAACATGAGGTGGACGTGGTACTCAAGAAAGACGGTGTCACCACGTGCGTTGAAGCAAAGTTCCACAACGCGGCGGGATTTAAAACCGACCTTAAAACCGTGCTCTATGTCAAAGCGCGTATTGATGATCTAGGCGACTGCAAGGGGCTTGTGGTCACTAATACAAAATTTACGAGCAAGGCAGTTGAGTATGCCGCGTGTGTTGGCCTCGAACTCCTAAGTTGGGAGGAACCGAATGGAAAAACGCTCCAGCAGAGGATAGATGCGGTTGGACTGTACCCTATTACTGCACTCACCACGCTGAGTAGGCGTGAAAAAATGGCTTTGTTGAGCCAAAAAAAAGTTCTTTGTAGTGATCTCACTAAAGATACTCAGGCACTGGCGGTGGCAGGACTCGGCGGCTCAAAAGCTGATCGAGTTCTTGAGGAAGTGGGCTCCTTGTGTGTCCCTGTGAAGCATATAGAATAGGGGTGTTCGCGGGAGGGGCACATTTTATACAAAGTCATTTAATTACAGCACAACCGTATGCAAGAAATGAAAGGAGAGGGACAAAACAAGCAGCAAGGGTTGTCGTGGTCGACGCCGGCATCGGGGGCTCAAGCACCGAAACAACCAACACCCGCTCCGGTGTCTGCACACGCGCCTATAACCGCAATAATGCCACCCACCCCGAAGGGCGGGGGTGGTGCAAAGTATGCGGGTATGATCGGTATAGGAATTTTGGCCGGCGTGCTCGCCGCATGGGGATATTCTACTCTGTATGCGCCGGTAGCTACCAACACTACGTCGGAGAAAACAACAACAGATACGAGCAATACAAACGACAAGAATATCACAGCAGTGGGTGCCCTCGGCGTTGATACAAACACCCTGCCTACAATAGGATCGAGTGCATCTTTGAGCATAATGAGCCCACAGAGGCCGGGGGACTCGGTTGCGATAGAAAGCGCCATTGTCGCGGTGCCGACATGGATTGTCGTGTATGAGGACAAGGACGGTACGCCGGGCAACGCGCTCGGTGCGGCGCTCTTCTTCCCCGGACAGCCGAGCGGCACCGTAGAACTTTTGCGCTCAACCGTCTCCGGCAAGAGCTACCTGGCGGTTAAGCAGCAGGACAATGGCGATAGGAAATTCTCCCTCAAAGACGACGCTTACCTCGCCGAAAACGGAAAGGTAATGTGGGTCCCCTTCGAGGTTAAGTAGTCCTCGCGGCGCAAATGCGCTACCATTGGCTCATATGAGCCAATACTATAAGCCCAACCGTAAACCGGACTGGAATTACGGCGGTTCAAAATGGCGTCTCTCGCGCAGTAAAATAGCGCTGTTTTTGGAGTGCGCGCGTTGCTTTTATGTCGACAACAAGCTTGGTGTAGCACGGCCGCCCGGATTTCCCTTTAATCTCAATTCTGCGGTGGACTTTCTGCTCAAAAAAGAGTTTGACGTCCATCGTGTAAACGGGACCAAGCACCCGATACACACGCAGTACGGGGTGGATGCAGTGCCATTTGCACACCCCGAGATAGATGTGTGGCGGGAGAATTTTAAAGGCATAGAGTGCAAACATACTCCGACGGGCTTGACCATTGCTGGCGCGGTAGACGACGTGTGGGTCAACCCGAAGGGCGAACTTATCGTGGTGGACTATAAATCAACGAGCAAGGACGGCAAGATAGAGTCCCTCGACGAAGAGTGGCACGATGGTTATAAGCGCCAGATGGAGATATACCAATGGCTCCTGCGACAAAAAGGGTTTACCGTGTCTGACACCGGCTACTGGGTTTACGCCAACGCAAGAAAGGACAAAAAGGCCTTCGACGCCACACTGGAGTTTGAGGTGACACTCATTGCCTACAAGGGCTCGACCGACTGGGTCGAAGGAACGCTTGCGGCACTAAAAAAATGCGGCGACAGCGCCGAGATACCTGCGGCCTCCCCCGACTGCGACTACTGCCGCTATCGCGAGGCCGCTGGAGGAGCTCTTGCCGCCCACAACCAAGGATATGAAAAGCCAAAAAACGATACCCTTTTCTAAAAAAGTATACGCTGTGGTGGCGCGGATTCCTCGCGGGCGCACAATGAGCTACAAACAAGTTGCAAAAAAGGCGGGCAACTCGCGCGCGGCGCGTGCGGTGGGCACGCTGATGTCTAAAAATTTTGACCCTAAAATCCCGTGTCACCGCGTCATCCGCAGCGACGGGAAGGTGGGCGACTACAATCGTGGCGGCCCGAGCAGAAAAATAGAGCTTCTGCTCGAAGAGGCCTACCGGAAATAAAAATTCTGCAATCTTGCAGCAGCATATCGCTCTCCTGTAGGATGACAGGATGGAAGTGCGGATTGACCACAGCTGGAGACAGGCGTTGGGGGAGGAGTTTGGGAAGGATTATTTTATAGCACTTACAGAGTTTGTAAAAAACGAGTATAAAAACACGGCGGTATATCCCGCCCCTAAAAACATTTTTCGCGCGTTTGATCTTACGCCTTTCGACAAGGTTAAGGTCGTAATACTCGGCCAAGACCCCTACCATGGCGCAGGCCAGGCCAATGGACTTTGTTTTGCGGTGGGAGAGAGGGTTGCCCTTCCGCCCTCGCTGCAAAATATATATAAAGAACTAGAAAGCGATGTGGGTGAGCATGATCGAACCGTGCTAAAAACAGGCGATCTTGAACGCTGGGCAAAGCAAGGGGTGCTTCTGCTCAACGCGACTCTTACCGTGCGCGCCGGAGCGGCCGGCTCGCACCAAGGCAAGGGGTGGGAGGAGCTGACCGACGCGGCAATAGCGGCGCTCTCGCGCGAGCGCGAGCAGGTGGTTTTTGTCCTCTGGGGAAACTATGCCAAACAAAAAGGCGCGCACATAGACCGCTCCAAGCATTTGGTCATCGAGTCG
The DNA here is from genome assembly GCA_001775445.1 of Candidatus Adlerbacteria bacterium RIFCSPHIGHO2_02_FULL_54_18. Classification (GTDB taxonomy): domain Bacteria; phylum Patescibacteriota; class Minisyncoccia; order Phycocordibacterales; family SBAW01; genus GWA1-54-10. The sequence goes on along the minus strand of MEWV01000022.1, from coordinate 2,303 downwards.
CCGCACCCGTCGCCTTTTTCGGCCCACAGCGGCTTCTTCGGCTCCAAGCCGTTCAGCAAAACCAACGATTATCTAAAAAAAACCGGCCACACTCCGATTGAGTGGCTCTAGTTGCTTGCAAAAAGCGTGTCAAACTACCAGATATTGGCGCGGGAGGAGGGAGAGCGATAGAGTGTGTCTTTTGGTGTAAGACCAAAGGCATCGTAAAACGGGGCAAAATTAGAGACAGGGCAGTTGATGCGCCACGAAGCGTGGGAATGCGGGTCGGTGAGCGCGGCAAGTTTTTTATACTCTGGGCGCGTCTGCTCACGCTCCATTTGGGCAAAGCCGAGGAAGAACCGCTGTTCGGGGGAGAGTCCTTCGATACTCTTGCGACCATGCGCGCGGAGATATTTTTGATAGGCCTCATAAGCAATAATGAGCCCGCCCAAGTCGGCGATATTCTCGCCCAGCGTAAGCTCGCCGTTTATAAACACGCCGGGCTCCACCTCCACTTTGTTCGTCTGCCGCACCAATACGTTTGCCTTGCGCTCAAACCGCGCGCGGTCGCGGGGAGTCCACCAATTTTTTAGATTTCCCTTTTCATTAAACTTTGAGCCCTTGTCATCGAAGCCGTGGGTTATCTCATGCCCGATGACCGAGCCAATGCCGGCATAGTTGACCGCCATATCAGCGGCGGGATCGAAGAACGGCCACTGCAGTATGGCGGCGGGGAAGACAATCTCGTTTAAGGTGGGGCTAAAGTACGCATTGACCGTCTGCGGATACATAAACCACTCCGTGCGGTCTACGGGGCCGCGCAATTTTTTCATCTCGCGCTTGTGTTCATACTCGCTTGAGCGCAGAACGTTGCCGAAGAAGTCGCCTGGGTCTATATCTAGACCTTTGTAGCCCTTCCACTGCGTTGGGTATCCTATTTTACGGCTCATTGAGCGGAGCTTGAGAAGCGCTTTGTTCTTGGTGGCGGGCGACATCCAGTCGAGCCCTTTGATGCGCTCGGCGTATACCAAAAAAAGGTCGCTTACTAGCGCGTCCATAACCTGTTTTGATTTTTTAGGGAAAAACTTTTTTATGTAGAGCATACCCAACGCCTCGCCGACAAGGCCGTTTGTGGCGCCAAGCGCTCGCCGCCACGGCGAGCGCATCTGCTGTGTACCAGTCAGCGTGCGACCATAAAATTCGAAGCCGGCCTTAATAAACGGCTCGGAGAGTGTTGAGGAGGAACCGTTTATGAGGTGCCACTCCATATAGGTCTTCCACTCCTCAAGCGGAACAGTGGTGAGCATGCGCGACAGTGCGGCAAAAAACTTTGGTTGTCCAACGATAACACTTTTGACCTTTACCCCTGTCACCTCAAAATAGAGCTCCCACGGCACGGCGGGAGCAGTGCGGGCAAGGCGGGTGACGCTCATTTTATTGTAGGTCTTTTCCGGTTCGCGGACGTCCTCCTTGCTCATTGAGACGTGTGCGAGCAGGGTCTCCACCTTCATCACCACGCGCTGTGCACGCTTTATTTCTTGCGCAGAATACTTGGCGAGCCGAAGCAGCCGCTCAATATGCAACACAAACGCCGCGCGCACGCGCCGCTGTTCCGGCTTGTTGAGCAGGTAGTAGTCGCGTTCGGGGAGGGAGAGGCCGCCCTGCCACAAATGGAGAGCGTAGCGCGAGCTGTCCTTACTGTCCTGGTCGACCAGCGTGCCCCAGAGTGATGAAATACCCCGCGCATGGAAGCCCGTCACGACCGCGAGCAAATCTTCAAGAGATGACACTGTGCGCACGCGCTCAAGCAGCGGCTCAAGCGGCTTTAGTCCCAGTGCGTTGCGACGCCGCAGGTTGGCCGCCGAGAGGTAGGCGTCGGACACCAACTGCTCCTCGCTACCGCGCTTGTGCCTGTGCGTGCGTGCAAGGCCACGTAGCAGTTGCCGCAGCTGTTCCTCGGTCTTGTAGCGCAGGATAGTAAAAGAGCCCCAGCGCGACTCGGAGGGCGGAATCTTTGTTTTTTTGAGCCAGCCCCCGTTGGCGTAGGCATAAAAATCATCCTGCGCCCGCACCGAGCGGTCAATAGCTCTTGTATCAAACCCCCAATATGTTTTGTTATCCCCGTGTGCCATATGAATCTGCATCATAGCAAATTAAGTGTTTTTACTGTAATTTTATATACAATGGATCCGAATGAAGTGCGGGCGAAATATTTGGAGTTTTTTAAGGCGCACGGGCACGCGATACTCCCGAGCGCGCCGCTTGTGCCGGAGAACGACCCCACGACACTCTTTACCGGTTCGGGGATGCAGCCCCTGGTTCCA
>MEWV01000021.1:2933-20849 GCA_001775445.1 Candidatus Adlerbacteria bacterium RIFCSPHIGHO2_02_FULL_54_18 | reverse complement strand
ATGCAGAAGGAGATGGAAACAAAGCAGAAAGAAGGCGAGATAGCGGCAGCGCAGGCGGCCAAAGCTGCAGCCGACGCTGCTGGTGCCAAGAAGCCCCCTAAATAATTATGATCGCCTCCACCGCAACACTCAGAAACTACCGCCAGGCGCCGCGCAAGGTACGCCTTATTGCTGATTTGGTGCGCGGCAAGTCGGCGGCCCGCGCGCTCGCGCTCCTCTCGATGCTCCCCAAGCGCGGCGCCGAGCCGATGGCAAAACTCATTAAGTCCGCCGTCTCGAACGCAAAAGTGGAGGCGGCGGAGCTTTATATCCAAAAAATCGAGGTCAACGGCGGCGTGGTGTTTAAACGCCAGATGCCCCGCGCGCGCGGTCGGGCCTCACTCATCAAAAAGAAGACGAGCCATATCACCCTGTCGCTGTCGAAAAAAGTAAAATAATTTTATGTCTAAAGTAGTCCATCCATTTGCGCATCGTCTGGGAGTCCTGCGGGACTGGCGCCATCGCTGGTTTGCTACCGGCCCCGCCTATCTTGAGAACCTCAAGACAGGGGTGCTCCTGCGCGAGTTCTTGCAGCGCGAGCTTAAGGGGATGTACGTCGGCGGCATCGAGCTCGAGCGCAACACAAAGCAATTGCGCGTCATCATCAAGACCTCCCGCCCCGGTCTCATCATTGGCCGCTCAGGGGAGGGTTCGACCAAACTGCGCAACAGTATCGCCAAGTTTTTGGCAGGCAAGGGGCTTACTGTCCCCGAGATAAAACTCGACATCGAAGAGATACGCTCGCCCGAAAGCAACGCCGCCATTGTCTCTTATATGGTCGTCGAAGGGCTGGAGAAGCGCATGCCCTTCCGCCGGGTGCTTAAGCAGACGATAGAAAAGGTGATGGCAAACCGCGACGTCAAAGGCGTGCGCATCGTCATCTCTGGAATGCTCGGCGGCGGCTCTATGTCGCGCACCGAAGGACTCAAAAAGGGGCGCATCCCTCTGCAGACAATCCGCGCAGACGTCGAGTTTCACAAAGAGCGGGCGAACCTGCCGCTCGGGGTTATCGGGGTCAAGGTATGGATATACAAGGGCGACATCTTTGCCGCTCGCGGCAAAGATAAATAAAAAAGATTTCTAATATTTCTGTATGTTGTTTCCTAAAAAAGTAAAATTTCGTAAGTCGCACACGATGCGCCACAACCCAAAGGTGCTGAAGACAGCGACCCGCGGCACAGTGGTGTCGTTTGGCAGCCACGGGCTTAAGGCCACTACGGCCGCACGCGTGCGCAGCAACCAGATAGAGTCCGCACGCAAGGTTATTGCCCGCTCTTTGGGCAAGACCGGCAAGCAGTGGATACGCATCTTCCCTGACAAGCCGTTTACCCAGAAGCCCCCGGAGGTTAAGCTCGGCAAGGGCAAGGGCGACCCTGTCGGCTACGAGGTGCAGGTGTGGCCCGGTCGCGTACTCTTTGAGGTGGACGGAGTGACTGATGCACTCGCGGTGTCCACCCTAAAGAAGGCAGCCGCCAAGCTCCCGCTCAAGGCAAAGGTGGTCACTCGGTCCTGATTTATATTTATGTCTAAGAAACTTAATCTCACCAAACACTCTGCCGAGGAGCTCCACACGCTCGCTACATCAAAGCGCGAGGAGCTGCGCGCCTTGCGTTTTTCCTCCAGCGGTAGTAAGAATCGTGATGTAAAGCTTGCCCGCAAGCTGCGCCGCGAGGTGGCCCGGACCCTGACCGCAGTGAGCATACTCCGTCGCGCGCAAAATAAATAGGAATGTATATGGAAAAGACCACTCAAAAAAAAGAACTGCGGGGCGTAGTCGTCTCGGACAAAATGCAGGACACTGCAGTGGTTGCCGTGTCCCGCTATGTAAAGCACTCCAAGTATAAAAAATATATGAAGAAGACCTCAAAGTTCTCCGTTCACAATCCGGGCAACATGGCAAAAGAGGGCGATATGGTAACTATCCGCCAGACCCGCCCGCTCTCAAAGACCAAGTATTTTGAGATCGTGTCCGACAAATAATTTATATGATTCAAGACCGCTCACTCGTGCATATTGCAGACAACTCCGGTGCCAAGATAGGGCGCGTGTTCAAGGTGCCCGGCTCTTCTAAAAAGCGCTACGCCGAGATAGGGGAGCTTGTTATCTTTTCGGTGCAAACCGCCGAGCCGCGCAAGCAGGTAAAGAAGAAAGATATTTTGACCGGAGTGGTGGTGCGCCAGCGCAAGCCCTTTCGGCGCAAGGACGGCAGCTATATCCGCTTTGACGACAATGCGGTGGTGACACTGGACACGGGCGGCAAAGACAAAAAAGAGCCGAAGGCAGGGCGCGTGTTCGGCCCTATCCCGCGCGAGTTGCAGGAGCTTGGGTATCAGACGATTATTTCTCGCGCGCCGGAGGTGGTGTAACCGAAAAATTTATGAATACCCTCCACATTAAAAAAGGCGACACGGTTACGGTTATATCCGGCGTGGACAAAGGCAAGAGCGGCAAGGTGGTGCGCGCCTTCCCCAAAAAAGAGATGGTGCTGGTTGAGGGCGTCGGCAAGCGCATTAAACATCAAAAACCGCGTCGCGCCGGCCAGGCGGGACAGATTGTGGAGAAATTTCATCCCTTGCATGTGAGCAAGGTGGCGAAGAAATAAATTTTACGAAGATTTATGGAACTTATTCAAGAAAAACAAAAAAGTGCTTTTGAAACGCTCAAAAAAGATTTTGGGTGGACCAACCGCATGCAAACCCCCCGTATAGAGAAGGTGGTGGTATCGGCCGGCGTGGGCAAAATGGCAAAAGAAAAAGGCCGACAGGAGACGGTTGCCGATCGGCTGGAAAAAATTACAGGGCAAAAAGCGTCCTCTCGCGGCGCAAAGAAGTCGATAGCGACCTATAAGACGCGCACCGGCGACAGGGTGGGGTACCAGGTGACTCTGCGTGGCAAGCGCGCGGAGGACTTTCTTAATCGGCTTGTCCATATCGCACTTCCTCGTACTAAGGACTTTAAAGGCATTTCTGTAAGCGCAATAGACGAGATGGGAAACTACACGCTCGGTATCAAGGAGCACTCCGTCTTCCCCGAAACAGCCGATGAGGAACTTAAAGATGTCTTTGGACTGGCGGTGACAGTGGTCACCTCGGCAAAAAACAAAAAAACCGCAGAAATCTACCTGCGCCACCTCGGCTTTCCGTTTAAAAAGAGCTAGCTCTTTTTAAACCAATAAGAAAGCAGAAGTAAGTGTTACAAAAACAACCTTATATATTGGCCTATAAGGATGTTTGCAGGGTCGGTCTCCAATCTTCATAATGTCAGCATTTCAGTTTCTGAATAAAAAGGATACTATAAAGCCATGCAAAAGCGAGCTTTTATAGTCCATGGCTGGGACGGCACACCACAGGAAGGGTGGTTTCCATGGCTTAAGGCCGGACTTGAAGCAAAGGGATTTAAGGTTGAGGTACCACAACTACCCGATGCTGGCAGTCCCCGCATTTATAACTGGGTGCCAAAACTGGCTGAAGTAGTAGGTACTCCCGATGAGCAGGCCTACTTTATAGGCCATAGCATTGGATGTCAGACTATTGCTAGATATCTCGAATCTTTGCCAGAAGGAGTAAAAGTAGGTGGGGCAGTATTTGTTGCAGGGTTCTTTAAACACCTCACGGGACTAGAGGATGACCCTGACGTACAGGAAACGGATAAGCATTGGCTCGGTACTCCTATAGAGCTACAAAAAGTTAAATCCCATCTCCCCAAAAGCGTTGCCATCTTTTCAGACGATGACCCATGGGTGCCGCTTGATAATCAGGACGATTTTAGGGAAAAACTCGGTGCAGAAATTATCATAGAGCATAGGCAGAGGCATTTTAGTGGCAGTGGTGGGACGACAGAACTTCCTATTGTTCAAGAAAAGCTTTTGGAACTATCAGAATAAGGATATGAAACTTGTCTCTTTAAATACTTGGGGTGGGCGTGCGGGTAAGGAAAAACTGCTAGCTTTTCTTGAAAAGAATAAAGACGCTGATATATTTTGCCTACAAGAAATGTGGTCGGCTCCTTATAAAGACCTCGACGGTCATGCAGCTGGGGGTATGGCAATAGACCACTCAAGGATTATGATACACGGGGTGCAAGAAATTTCTGCCTTACTTCCGTCCTCATCATTTAGACGATTACGGACTACTTATATTTGTAAAAAAATAAAATTGCAGAGTTCTTAAAAACTCTAACTAATCCCTATGTGCTGTGTGGGGACTTTAACTTGCTACCTGACACGGAAAGCTTGAAGCGCCTGGAGGGCATCGGGCTCCGTAATCTCATAAAGGAATACGGTATAACTTCTACGCGTACCAGCTTTTATGATAAGCCCGCAAAGTTTGCTGACTATGCCCTTGTGAGTGAGGGGATAGAAGTAAAAGACTTCAAAATATTACCTGATGAGGTGTCCGACCATAGTCCTATGTACTTGGAATTTGAATAATATGCAGACTTGGACAATGGTATTCCGTGAGGTAGATAAAGACCGTTTTGAAGAAATGATCGGAGAGAAAGAGGCACGGGCTATACGACGGCAGGTTAAAAAGCATCCAAATTAGGACAGACGATTACTCCAAGTCTTTCATCCGCTTAATAGCGCGCAGCACAGTAGCGGCTACGAAATCTTTTCGTGCCTCTCCTAATACTGGCAACGCAGCCAGTACAGACGCATTGTTTGTTGGAAGTAAGTCCACTTTTCCTCCGTTGTAGTCAGTGAGTTGTGTCAGGAACTCGTCGAGCCACGATGGCGTTACGGTGAGCACTTCGTCAAAGTCAATTTGGATCGGTACATCAGGATTAAGTTGCGGACGGATAGCATTAAAAGCCTCCAATCCTGCTGGACGAGAAACAAGTACGGAGCCAAATTTTTTAAGTTGAATGGTTTGCATATCTAGTATGTCTTAAAATAGTATAACAACATATGTGCCACGGACATTCCCGTCAGCCATCTTAATATGCATCAATCCGGGACCAGTAGGAATATTAACGAGGCCGATGCCCGAACGGAACAAAAGGCCAATTTCCTTTGACTCTACGACATTACGGACCACCTTGAGTCCGTTGCCACGCTTCTCGGGGTCTCTTCCTGAAACAATTTCCGTAAAAGCTACCCTTAGAGCATCGACATCGGTAGTAAGATTTGGCCGGACTTGCTGGAGTGTTGCTTTTACACCACGTCCGCGGTCTGCAAGGACTATCACCCGCTTAGCAATGTCATATGCATAAAATATACCTGGCACATCAGGCCAGTTACCAACGTTGTGTGCGAAAGAATTATCGCCAATTTCTGCTGCAACAAGTGTGAGGAGTGATGCTAATTCTTCGGATAAATGCCCCGTTTTCTGCAATTCTATTCCCATCTTAGCCACTCGACTAGTGAAGCGGTCTGGTCGTTCACAATAATATTCACTTGGAAGCGCTGGCGGCATAGCGCTTGTGGCCCAGGCCAATCCCAGCATTTGAAGGTCGAGAGCAAAACTATTAAGGTCTCGTAGTGCATAATAGCGGTGCTTCCCTCCACTCCGTTCAGCACGAAGTTTCCCGGATTTCTCCCAGTTGCGTAGGGTTTGCACGGATACATTAAGTATCTTTGCCGCCTCCCCTATACGTACCTTTCCAGCATTCACCCTGTCAGGTTAGGGCATAAACCTATAAAAGTCAAGATTTGTTTATAGGTTTATGTGGAAAACCTACAAAAATAGGCATTATTGTAGGTTTAGGGGAAAAACCTAAAACCCCCTAGAATGGTCTTACTGGGGCTTCTAAAATTCAGATTCTGGAGGCCATAACCATAAAGAGCCCTCTCAAGAATTTACGGTAGTTCATGTAATTTGCACGAGGGGGTCACCCGTGGTAGTATCTTTTTAGCCCTTTTTGGGCTCCTTTTTTCTGTTAGGTCGGAGGCCTTAAGCTGAAGATACCGACAAAATCATCCTTCGACAGGCTCAGGACAAGTAACCTCAGCCAGATCGGAGAAAAGGAATAACTATAATGGCTAAAAAGTCTACTGTTGCGCGCTCCAACAAGCCCCCGAAATTTAAAAGTAGGGTGGTTCGCCGTTGCTTCCGCTGCGGGCGCAAGCGCGCCTTTATGCGCGACTTCGGTATGTGCCGTGCGTGCTTTAGAGAGGCCGCCAACGAAGGTCTTATCCCTGGTATCCGCAAGTCATCCTGGTAACCCCATTCACTATGGTAAACGACCCCGTATCAGATTTGCTTGTCCGCCTCCAAAACGCCTCGCGCGTGGGCAAGACAGCTATCTCTCTGCCATACTCGCAGATGAAAATGGCCATCGCCGAGGTACTTGCAAAAGAGGGCTATGTCGGCGGCGCCGACAAAAAGAATTACTCGCTCGTTATCCCGCTCGTATACAAAAGCGGCCAACCGGTAATCACCGGAGTCAAACGTATCTCCAAACCGTCGCGCCGTATGTATATGGGAGTGCGCGATGTTCATCCGGTCAAGCGCGGCCACGGACTTTTAGTACTCTCGACACCTAAGGGTGTTATGACGGGTGCCCAGGCGCGGCAGGAGCGCGTCGGCGGGGAAGCCCTGTTCGAAATTTGGTAGTTACTACTCTCACTATAAATAAATTATTTATGTCACGTCTTGCAAAACGACCCATAGCGATACCGCCTAAAACCGAGGTTACCGTCTCGGGCGGCATTGTTGCTATCAAGGGGCCTAAAGGGTCTTTGCAAAAGCCACTGCATCGGCTGGTGTCGGTCGAGGTCGGCCAAGAAGGCGTGCAGGTCTCTCAAAAGGGCGAGAGTATACAAGCGCGCGCATTGGTGGGCACCTACGCAAGCCACGTCCGCAATATGTTGCTCGGGGTTAATGCAGGGTTTAGCAAAAAGCTCCTTGTCGAAGGGGTCGGATTTAAGTGGGAGGTGCAGGGGCGCACGCTCGCCCTTTCGCTCGGGTTCTCCCATCCTGTCAAAATGGCGATACCGGAGGGGCTCACCGTAACCGCCGAAAAGAACACACTCATGATAGCGGGTTTCGACAAAGAGGTGGTGGGACAGTTTGCCGCCGATGTTCGTGCGCATAAAAAGCCGGAGCCCTACAAAGGCAAAGGCATCCGTTACGAGGGGGAGGTTGTCCGCCGCAAGCAGGGCAAGAAGGCCGCGTAAAAATATATGACTCAAGATACTAATCTCAAACGCCGACACAAGCGCATTCGTGCCAAGGTTATAGGGACGCAGGCGCGTCCGCGCCTTGCGGTGTACAAGTCCAACCGTTATCTCCACGCGCAGATAATCAACGACGATGAGGGCCGGACCCTTATTGCCGGCTCGACTAAAGAGATGGGAAAGGACAAAAAAATGAGTGCCTCAGAAAAGCTCGGCGCAGAGCTTGCCAAGCGCGCCACCGCCGCGGGTATAGCGGCAGTGGTGTTCGACCGCGGGGGCTTTCGTTATACTGGCCGGGTTGCCAAACTCGCCGAAGCGGCGCGCAAGGGTGGTCTACAATTTTAATGCCTACCCGAAAGTAATAAAAAATATATGGCTGATGAACAAGAAATAATCGCTGTTGATACCGAGGCCGCAGAGCCCGTCACCCTTGCGGCAGCCGAGGCCGTACCCGCGCCGGAGGCGGCTCCGCAGCGGGGCTCTCGCAGCCGCGGCGGTCGTGACCAGCGCGGCGGTCGGCGCCAGAGTACACGCGCGCCCCGCGCCAAAAGCGAGTTTGACCAAAAAATGATTACTATCCGTCGCGTTGCGCGTACGGTGGCCGGCGGCCGACGCTTCTCCTTTTCTGTCGCGCTCATCATTGGTAACAAAAAAGGGCGCGTCGGAGTGGGCTTGGGCAAGGCGGGGGACACAACGCTCGCAATCGACAAGGCCGTGCGCGATGCAAAAAAACACATGATTACGGTCAACTTAACCAAAGACAACTCCATTGCGCACGATGTCTCGGCCAAGTACACGGCCTCGCGCGTGGTGCTGATGCCCGCGTCGGGCCGCGGGCTCGTCGCCGGCTCCTCTGTACGCCCCGTGCTTGAGTTGGCTGGCATCACCAACACAGTCGCCAAGATACACTCCGGAAGCAAAAACGGCCTCAACAACGCACGCGCGGCCATTGAGGCGCTCAAGATGCTCAAGGCGTAAGTAGAAATATAATATGCAACTCCACGACCTACAAAGAAAAACGGCGAACAAGGGTAGCAAGCGCATCGGCCGCGGTCGCGCATCGGGCAAGGGTAAGACCTCCGGGCGCGGTACCAAAGGCCAAAAGGCGCGCGCCGGGCACCGCATACGCCCCGATGTCCGCGAGAAGATAAAAAAACTGCCGAAGCTGCGCGGCTATGCTTTTGCCTCGATATCCGAACGTGTGCATCCGGTCAACCTCGGCGTTCTCGAGAGCGTCTTTAGCGCGGGCGACACAGTGAGTCCTGCCACTTTGCGCGAGCGCGGCGTGGTGCGCGGTCGCAAAGGAAAAACGCTTGCGGTCAAAATTCTTGGCACGGGAGACATCACCAAAAAACTCACCATTAAGGGCTGTACCGTGTCCGCCTCCGCAAAAGAGAAGATAGAGAAGGCCGGAGGTATACTTTCATCATGAGTGGCTTCATCCAAAAACTTACACTCCTTCTGCAGGACCCTCAACTGCGCAATCGGCTCTTTTTTGTTGTGGGAGCGCTCTTCGTCTTTCGCCTCCTCGCCACCATCCCCATCCCCGGTATAGACGCCGCACAGCTCCAACTCTTCTTTTCAAACAACCAATTCTTCGGTCTGCTTAACCTCTTTTCCGGCGGCGGACTCTCCAACCTCTCGCTGGTGATGCTCGGTGTTGGCCCTTACATCACCGCCTCTATCGTGATGCAGCTCCTCACACTTATGATCCCGCGGCTCAAACAACTTTATCAAGAAGAAGGCGAGGTGGGCCGGGCAAAGTTTAATATGTACAGCCGTTTGCTCACGCTCCCTATTGCAGTGGTGCAGGGCATATCCTTTCTTGTTATCCTCGAGCGCTCGGGCGTGCTCCCCTCACTCGGCCTCTTTCCTTTTGTTGCCAACCTCGTCACCATCGTTGCTGGCTCGATGCTCCTCATGTGGATAGGGGAGCTCATTTCCGAGTATGGGCTCGGCAACGGGGTCTCGCTGCTCATTTTTGCCGGCATTGTCGCCCAGCTCCCTTCGGTGGTGAGTCAGACCCTCTTTTCGTTTGAGTCTTCTCAAGTGCCGATCTACCTCGCCTTTATCGCGGCAACGCTGGTGGTCATTGCGGCGGTGGTGTTTGTCACCGAGGCGGAGCGTCCCGTACCTGTCACGTATGCCAAGCGCGTTCGCGGGATGAAGTTCTTTGGAGGCGCCTCCACATACCTGCCGCTGCGGCTCAACCAGGCGGGTGTCATCCCTATCATTTTTGCACTTTCCTTTTTGCTCATTCCGCAGATGTTCGCGAGCTTTTTTCAGACCAGTAGCATTGCGGCGCTCGCCTCCACCTCTACCTGGATACTTGGCGTGATGCAAAATTTGCCGTTGTATGGTGCGCTCTACTTTATCCTCGTATTTTTCTTTACCTACTTTTACACAATGGTCACGTTCGACCCGCATATGATAGCGGAGAACCTACAAAAAAACGGCGCGTTCGTTCCCGGAGTGCGCCCCGGCCCTTCGACCGAGGCGCATCTGGGTAATGTGATTACGCGCATCACATTTGTGGGAGCATTCTTCCTCGGCACTATCGCGGTCTTGCCTATCGCGGTGCAATCGCTAACCCATATCCAGTCGCTGGCTTTGGGCGGCACGGCGCTCCTCATTGTTGTCTCGGTAATCCTCGACCTCGTGCGCCGCATCGACGCGCAGATCTCTATCCGGGAGTATTAATTTCTCCGTACTTTTGGTAAAGTAGAAAACGTGGAACAAATCAATACTTTTTTGATGGTAGGACGGCCCGGGTCGGGGAAGGGTACGCAGGCTGCACTATTGGCAAAAAAAATAAGCGCCCCTATGTTTTCGACGGGGAACGAGTTTCGCTCGCTCGCAGCGGGGGGCACCTATTTGGGAGGCCGGCTCAAGAGTGCAATGGAGAGGGGAGAGCTCCTGCCCCACTGGCTCGCATCCTATACATTCGAAAAGGTGCTTTTCGGTCTTGCCCCGGAGGATAAAATAGTGTTCGAGGGAGCGTGTCGCACAGGACCCGAGGCGGAGTTGCTTCATGAGATATCACTGTGGCTACCCCGTCCGTACAAAGCGGTTTACTTGCGGATAAGTGAAGAAGAGGCATGGAAACGCCTCTCGCTGCGTCAAAAAGAAAGCGGCCGTGCCGATGATGGGGAGACCGCCATCCGCCTTCGATTCGAAGAATATAAAAAGAAAAACGAGACCGTTATAAAATATTTTAGCGCTGTGGGGACTTTGGTCGAAATAAATGGCGAGAAGACCGTCGAGGAGGTGCATGCCGATGTTATAAAAGCTCTCGGCCTTTCATGATAGCGACCACTGAAGAGGAGATTAAGGCGCTGCGCTCTGCCGGCAAAATACTCGCTGGCGTTCTTGCCGATGTCGAGGCGCTCGCCACAGACGCCGTCTCCACCGCCGAGCTCGACCTTGCGGCCGAGCACTCTATACGTGCGCGCGGCGCCGTGCCCAGCTTCCTCAACTACCAGCCCGATGGCGCGAGCTACCCCTATCCGGCGGCGCTGTGTGTGTCTATAAACGATGAGGTGGTACACGGCATCCCAAACGAAAAGCGCTTGTTGCACAGCGGCGACATTGTTACTGTCGACGCGGGCTTGAGTTACCAGGGGTTTTTTGTTGATGCCGCTCGCACGTTTATTGTCGGCGACCCTACCGACACCTCCTATCTCGGAGGGGAAAAATCGCTGGTTATGCAAGGTCTCGGAGACACCAAGGCGCACGAGCTTATCAACGCAACGCGCGCGGCTCTCCTTGCAGCAATTGCCGCAGCACAGCCGGGCGGCCACATAGGCGACATAGGAGCGGCGGTCGCACGCATTGCGCGAGCGCACAAGCTCGGTATCGTCGAGGAGCTCGGGGGCCATGCGGTAGGCAGAGCCGTCCACGAAAAGCCGTTTATTCCCAACGACGGCCGCGCGGGCGAGGGCGAGGAAATTAAAGTGGGTATGGTGCTTGCGATAGAACCGATGCTCGCAGAGGGCAAGGGAGCGGTGGTTCTTGCCGAAGACGAGTGGACATACCGGATGGCCGACGGCAAGCGCGCCGCGCATTTTGAGGAGACGATTTTAGTAACCGCCAAAGGTCCCGAAATTTTGACTCGGTAGCGTGCCTGCCTGTTGTCGGGGTGTTGCACTTTTACAAATGGTGATGTATAATACACTCAGATCATTCGTATTTTGTTGGAACCGACAGGAGGTGTGTGATGGACCTAACAGTCATGAGCGCTTTTCTTGGGCGCGATAAGAAACAAGTGCCCGCAGTCGTTGCTTGCGCCAAGGAAGTAGGCGCGGAGGTACTCTGCCTGCAGGAGGTCATGGACTTCGAACTACCTCACCTGCAGGAGAATTACCGATTCACCCGATTCGTGCCAATGACGCGATTCGTGGACGGCAGTACGATGGGATTGGTCACCTGCACCAATCTCGCGGTAAGCGAAGTCCGCGAGCAGTACTATATGGGCGACGCGACGGAGTTGACGCTTTTTGACGAATCCACCCCTGACCAAGTCAACAACACCAAGCGTCGGCCGCTGCTTACCTGCACGCTGCTCAAGAGCGGCAGGTGGTACGCTGTGGGCAACACCCACTTCCTCTACAGCAAGGAAGGGAAGTTCGGAGAACAGCATCATTTATCGCTCCGCTCGCTTGCTGAAATTCTGAGGCCGTACAAGAAGTTGATTCTGTGTGGGGCCATGGTAATGCTCAGAGACGGCTCTTTGTACAACGAGTTTGTTCAAACCTCTGGTCTTCAGGATTGGGTACCTCGAACGATCGAATGTACTCTTGACCGGAAGCTTCACAAACTTTCGGCTCTGATGAACAGCGGCGCAATGCCGCTCGTGGTCGTGGACTACATCTTCGGTGTTGGCTGCTCTCCAGTCGTGACGGTGTGCCAGTTCGAAGGAGTGTGCGATCATACGCCACTCCTAACAATGGTCCAATGACCTCGTTTGCAGTTCACTTTCGGTAACGGCAGGCCCCGGCACACGTCGGGGCCTTTTTTATTCGCTTGGCTGAAATTACCCAAGCCATATAATAAGGTGATGCCAATTCCATACTATGCGCCTTGTAAAAAACCGGTCGATATTGTACAGTGATGCCACTTATGCATCCTAAAGAGGAACGGACATTTGTCATCATTAAGCCCGACGGCGTGCGCAAGGGGCTTATCGGCGAGATCGTCAGCCGCCTTGAGCAGCGCGACCTTAAAATTGTCGCACTGGAGATGTTCCACGCTTCCCGCAAGGAGATGGACAACCACTACCCCAAGGACGAAAAGTGGATCCGCCGCCTGGGGGAAAAGACGATGGCCACCTACGCCAAGTATGGTCATGATGTCAAAAAGGACTTCGGTACCTCCGATCTTATGCGCGTCGGCAAGACGGTACGCGGATGGCTTTTGGACTTTATGTCGAGCGCGCCTATGGTCAAACTGGTGGTGCAGGGCGTGCACGCGGTAGATATGGTCCGCAAGATTGTGGGCCCCACAATGCCCTATCTTGCCGAAATGGGCACTATCCGCGGCGACTTCTCCAACGACTCTCCGCTCAACGCCAACGTCGAGCGCCGCTCGGTCTACAACCTTGTCCACGCCTCCGAGACTCCCGAGGAAGCCAAACACGAGATAGCACACTGGTTCGGCAAAAACAGCCCAACCTACAAATACAAGCGCTTCGGCGTTGACGAGTAGCTGCCCAGAGGATTTGCTATACTGTCGATATGTATACGGCTGTCTACGAAAAAGTGCCGCAAGGATATATTGCCTGGATTGCGGAAATGCCCGGCGTTTTGACGCAAGGTAAAACCAAGCGCGAGACCCAAGAAAACCTTAAGGACGCCCTCAAATTAATGCTTGAGGTCTTGCGTGACGAGGCGCGCAAAGAAACACGAGGGAAAAAGAAGGTCACCCGCGAGCGGTTTAGTTTTTCGTACTAATCATGAAACGCCGCGATTTGGTGCGGCATATAGAACAGCATGGATGCGTGCTGAGCCGGGAGGGGGCGAAACACTCGATCTACAAAAACCCTCAGAGTGAGGAATGGGCGTCCGTCGCTCGGCACGCGGAAATATGGCCAAAAATGGCGCGCAAAATTTGTAAACAGCTAGATATTCCTGCACCTCGGAAAAGGTAGTGCTCGCCTCTTTTGTAAGAATGGTATAATGGAGGCAGGGTTTCGAAGGCAAAGTCCTTAACGCAAAAACAGGGAGCTCGAGGTGGATGACTTAACGGTCATACATAGGGCACCCACCTGGCGAAGCCAGGACTAGCCTTCGGAATCCAAACAAAAACCCCTCCGTGAGGGTTTTTTGTTTTCATCGAGCAGAATGTAAGGGCTTCCAGTATAATCAACCAATGCAATCAACTTTGTATTTTTACGGCGCGGCTGGCATGGTGACCGGCTCGAATTTTTTATTGGACACGGGCACTTCAAAACTTTTGGTCGACTGCGGATTGATGCAAGGTATGGGCGAGGAACGGAACTGGGAGCCGTTTGTCTATGAACCAAAAGAAATATCACATTTAATAGTCACTCATGCGCACATCGACCACATTGGCCGCATCCCGCTGCTTGTCAAAAAAGGGTTCAAGGGTAAAATTATTTCGACCAAGGCGACCATGGCGCTTGCGGAGCCCCTGCTTTTGGATGCGATGGAGATAGTCGCGCACGCTGCCGAAAAAGGAGGTCGCGGAGAGCTTTATAACGCGCGCGATATTGCGGAGGCGATGGGTCTGTGGAGCGGTATCGGCTACGGCGAGGAAGTTGCGCTCCCTGACGGCGTTTCGCTCACGCTTTTAGACGCAGGCCATATCCTCGGCTCTGCAATGGTGCGTCTCTCACGCCAGGGGAGGAGTATTGTCTGCACGGGCGACCTCGGCGGGGGCAACTCGCCGCTCTTGCCGCCCACGCACGAGGTCGCCGATGCCACCTATGTGGTGATGGAGGGGACCTACGGCGACAAGGTGCGGCCGGAGGACTCACAGCGCCGCGAAGAACTTGAAAACGTGATAGAAGAGACGATTGCGCGCGGCGGCACGCTCCTTATCCCCGCCTTTTCGACCGAGCGCACGCAAGACCTGATGTACGAGATACGCACGCTGATGGTGGAGAAGCGTGTGCCCTCGGTGCCGGTGTTTGTGGACTCGCCGCTTGCACAAAAAATTACCCGCGCGTTTGTCGCGCATCCGGAGTACTTTACTCCGGAGATACGCACGCGCGTGGAGGCGGGGGAGGACATTTTTGGCTTCCCCGAACTGCGGTTTGTAGAGAATGCCGAAGAGTCGCGCCGCGTGCACGAAACGGCCGGACCAAAAATAATCTTGGCGGGCTCCGGTATGAGCAGCGGAGGGCGGGTTATCGGGCACGAGCGGAAGCTCCTGCCGGACCCAAAGTCGACTCTGCTCATTGTCGGCTACCAAGCAGCGGGCACCATCGGCCGGCGGCTCATCGAGGGTGCGCGCACTCTTACACTGTATAAAGAACATATCCCTGTACGCGCAAAAATTGAGACCCTCTACGGCTACTCGGCGCATCGCGACAGCGAGGGGCTGCTTGAGTTTGTCAATAAAACCGCTTCTACCGCCGAAGAGGTGTTTGTCGTGCACGCCGAGCCGGCGGCGGCGGCGTTTCTTGCTCAGCGGATACGCGACTACTTGAGCGTAAAGGCGACCGTTCCTCAAGCCGGCGACAAAATTGTGCTACAGTTTTAAGATGGATCCAAAGCACACGCACCTGCAGACCAAGCTCTGCGTTTCCGGTGCGGCCGAAACAGGCCACTGTGGGGTAGACGCGTATGACAAAGGGATAGCGCTGGGGCGCGAGATAGCCGCGCACAAGGCGGTGCTTATAAATGGCGCAACCACCGGTTTTCCGCTATGGGCGGCAATGGGAGCCAAGGAGGCGGGGGGCTACACGGTCGGCTTTTCTCCCGCAAATTCTGAACGGGAGCATATCGAGCAGTTTAATCTTCCGGTCGAATATCTCGACGTCATCATATACACCGGCTTTGGCTATCCGGGCCGCGATCTCATCTTGACCCGCAGTAGCGATGCGGTACTTTTTGGATGCGGGCGCATCGGTACTATACACGAGTTTACTATTGCGTTTGAGGACAAAAAGCCGATAGGTATACTCGAGTCGGGCGGCTGGGAGACCGACGAAGTAATAAAAAATATTTTAGAAAACGGTCACCGCCCCAACGACCGCATCGTATTTGACAACGACCCGAAAGCGCTCGTGGAGCGCGTCATCGAGCTGGTCAACAAAGACAGGATAAACCGCGCGTCGTTTAGATTTTTGCCGGAGCAGACAGGTGAGACACAATCCGTGCAAACACCCCCGGCCGCTCCTGTGCAAGCGTAGCGAGCATTTTTGAGTTGAGAGCAACTCCCTTTTTATTGGCCACTCCTATAAACTTTGAGTAGGAGGCCTTTTCGTCCAGTTGGCGAAGCGCCGCGTTGATGCGGACGTTCCAGAGCCGGCGAAAGTCGTTCTTTTTGTCGCGGCGGTGGGCAAAGGCATACTTGCCTGCGTGAAAAATCGCCTCCTTTGCCGCACGCTTTTTGGTTGAGCGCGCGTGGCGATACCCTTTGGTCTGGGCCAAGATATTTTTGCGGCGTTTATTGCTCGTTTTTCCTCCTTTTACGCGTGCCATAATATAAGTGCTTAATGTTTTAAAACTTGATGTAGCGCTGGCGCACCTTCGGGGTTAGAGTGCGCGCTGAGAGCTCCTGGCTGCGGCGGCCGACGAGCTGGCTCGAACGCTTTTCTTTAGCGTTAAAGTGGTTTTGCCCCGGCTTGCGCGCAATAATTTTTCCGCGGCGGGTAACCTTGAGTCGTTTGGTAAAAGATTTGTTCGTTTTCATAACTTTTTATTTACTGCTTGCCTTCTCAAGAACCGTGGCGAGCCCTTTGGGGCTTTTGGCGATAGGATCTGCGAGTTTGTACTCCGCAGGGATGAGCTTTAAAAACCGCTCCAACCGCTCCTTAAGGAAGGGAAACTCCATATATTTATAGCGCCCCCACAAGAACAAGTCGACTTTAACGCGGTGGCCATCGCCGAGCCACTCGGCCGCTTTGCGGGCCTTCAGTTGCATATCATGCTCGCCGGTGCCTATCTTGACCTGGACCGACTTCGTCTCGGTAATATGGGACTTTGCCTTCATCTCCCGGCGCTTTTTCTGCTGTTCGTACTGGAATTTACCATATTCCATAATCTTTGCAACCGGTGGGGTGGCGTTCGGCGATATCTCAATAAGGTCGAGCCCCAGGTCCTCTGCCCTCTGCAGGGCCTCGGAGAGAGGGAGCACTCCCAGGTTCTCTCCCTCGGCGCCGACCACGCGTACCTCGCTTGCCCGTATATGATGGTTTACTCGAGTATTCAAAACAGTTATGCGTTGTCAACACTATACCAGTCCGCGGGCCAATGAGCAATACTCGCGTTTTTTGGGGTGGCGTGTCTAGCTGTAGAGGAGGATTCCGACCACTATCGAGCAGTTGAGCACAATGAGTGCCACGTTGGTGATGATTATAGGCATTTCACGATGCACCAGGCCGTAGAGCGCCCACATGCAGTTGACGGCGGTGAGTATTGCCCACGTTGAGAGAGCGAGGCCATCGGCGTTTTTGAGCGTATAGAGCTGAACCGTTTGAGGCACCAGCGCGAGCGGCGCCACCACCGCAACCGCGTACATTATGCGGTCGAGTAGGCGCTTGAGCGCCGAGCGGCTCGGATAGGGCTCAAGCTTTTTGGACACACGCTTGCGCGTGTAAAGATGATGCAGTCCTCCTCCGTTCATTCTCTTTTATTGTAGCGCACTTTTATGCGACAGTGACGAGCGCTCGCTCTCCGTACATATACCGCTCGTTGTCGCGCCACTGCTCCTCAAATGTGTTTATCGGTAGCGCGTAGCGCTCGCCGTGATGGGGGTCTATCAGCACCACCTCCTCTTTACCGAGCTCCGCGACAAGCGCATAGTGCGGCTCTTGATTTTCTGTCTCCGTGTACCCAACGAGCGCCGACTTTCCCGCGCCGAGGGCCTCGGCAATGTCGGCGAGAGAGGCACCGTTTTTATGCTTGGTCTCGAAGCCGTGCAGGGAGAGGATATGCACTATCGCCTCGAGCGAGGTGCCCGCCCCGGCGGCGGTGCCGAGCGCTTCAGCCAGTTGCGTTTGCGTCATCATTACGCCGCGCCCGGCAAAAAGCATCTGCACTACGGCCGGCCCGCAATAAAAATCCGTTTCTTGTTTGTAGTAGGGAAGCATATCCTGACCATAATATGATATATTAAAGGACAATGCTGGGTGTTGTAAGATTCAGCCACAGGTTAACGTCTTCATGATTGTGCGGGTCGATGGTTGATTAAAAGCTTAAATCCAAATTGATACCATGCCTTTTATCGCAATAGCGCTTATAGTCGCCGCAACGCTCGGCGGTGGTGTCTCGGTAGCGGCTCAGAACGCGCTGCCCGGCGACGCACTGTGGGGTTTTAAAGTTGCGGTCAATGAAAACGTGCAGGGCGCGTTTGCCGTCTCGCAGAAGGCCAAGGCCGACTGGGACATCGCGCTCGTAGCTGCCCGTCTTGCGGAGGCCAACACGCTTGCCGCCGAAGACCGCCTCTCCGCCGGCGCACAGGCCGACATCCAGAGCAACTTTGATGCGCACGCGCGCAATGTTGCCGAACATGTAGCCAGGCTCCAGGAGCGGGGCGACTGGGATGTGGCAGCCGACGTGGCCGCGCGCTTTGAG
>MEWV01000021.1:0-2915 GCA_001775445.1 Candidatus Adlerbacteria bacterium RIFCSPHIGHO2_02_FULL_54_18 | reverse complement strand
TGTTGCCTCCGACCTCTCGGCCGACGCTTCCGCCAAAGCTGAGGCTAACGCGCAGGCTTCGGGCAGCAGCTCCACGTCGAGCACCAATGGCGGCTCGACCAATGCAAACGGTTCCGCGGATGCAAACGTCAACGCCAACATCAACACAGAGGGCGGCGTCCGCATTGACCTGTAAAATCTTGAACATGTCCTACCGCAAAACGCCCCCTTGGGGCGTTTTGCTATCTGCAGGGGGTGTTTTTTGTTTTCTGTGGCGCCAAAGTGCAGGGCACTTCTGCATCCTACAAAATTATAGGCGCTTCGCTTCTTAATTTTGTGGACTTGGTGGCTGAAAGTTGGAACCACCTACACCTATGGGTTTTGGAAGCGTCTGAGGCGATTATAGGGGCTTCCGGTTCCTCACTTACCCCAGCAAAACTATAGGAAACTATGGGGTATGGGGTTATTTGGGGTATCACATGACAGTATCTAAAACACTGGGTTCTCGTTAACCATTATTATCCGCATTATGTTATACTCCTTTTTATGAAAAGCAGTTGGGCAACACTATACAAAACACACAAAGGTCTCTGGGTGGCTCTTTTAGACGATAACAAGACTGTTGTCGGAAAAGGAAAGACTATTGCAGAGGCCAAAAAGAGCGCAGAAAAGAAAGGACACAAAGAGGTGTTTTTATTGAGAGTGCCAGAGAAGTCTTTTTCGTTCGTTGGATAAAATATGCCGTCTAACATTCCTTTCACTTTCCCGTATGAATTTATACCGGGCCAGAAAGGAGTGGTCCCGAGGCCTGTAATTCCTTTTCAAATAGGCCTCACGGAAGCTACCGCAACTCACGGATTCTATGCTCTGATAGACTCAGGGGCCGACATGTGCCTTTTTTCACCGGCAGTGGCTGACGCTATAGGAATACCAGATATTACGACCGGTTCGAAGGATTCCGTCAGTGGAGTAGTGGCAGGGAGTAAGGCAGACTATTATGTGCACCAGGTCGTCATAAAAGTTGGGGGATGGCCTTATAAAATAAGCGTTGGATTTATGCCGTCATTAGCTCAACTTGGCTATGGAATTTTTGGGCAAAAAGGTTTCTTTGATAATTTTGTTGTCAAAATGAATCTTAAAAAGTGCGAGATAGAATTGAAAAGATATTCCTAGGTTATATATTTCCCTTTGATTCTTATCAAATTATGAAAATACCCGAGCTTACAAGTGGAAAATTGATTGGTCTAGCGGCCGTGCTTGTCGGAGTTGCTGTGTTTTTCCATTATGTGCTTGGTCCTGTCTACACCAACTACCAGTTGAGTAGCTGTCTACAGAATGTGGAGGATTCGTATAGGAAACAAATGGGAAAAGAGTGCTCGGATAGAAAACCTCAACAACTAAATGTCTGTCTATGGGCAGCACAAAGACAAATCTACTGCGCGGACCCAAAACATAGAGTGCAAAGTTCCAGAACAGGGTTCTTTGGTAGTTATAATTATTGCAATACTCCTAACAATTCTGATGGTTACTGGGACGGGAATGAGGAATATCAAAAGTTGGCTATACAATGCGAGGCAGAAAATGCCAAAATCTCCTGCGACTTTTCTCAAAAACCCGTTGATGCATCCATAAGCTATGTAAAGGCGGATAGGGACTTCTGTTTTAAGCGTTATTAAGTCATGAAAGGTCAAATCACCCTAACAGATATACTAGCGATATGGGGGGCCGTGGTTGCAAGCTTTGTGGCAGGGTGGAACATATTTAGAGACGTCATAAAAAGAGACAGGCTAGAGGTTTATGCCTCAATAATGAGAACTTATCCAGGAAAGGAAGATGTTCTCTCTTGGACAATAAAAAATCTTGGGCAGCGAGACGTTTATGTAACTCACCTTGCTGGCACTACCCATCGCCTGTTGAGGCCAATTTGGCTATTTAAACGTATAAACAAAAGATTATATCCTAAACAACTATTATTTCCTTTTGACCATATGAATGGGAGCCTCCCCATGCAAATCAAGCCTTTAAATAATAGTTCGGCTGCTTACAGGCTTGAAGCCTTGGGGCGAGGAGAAAGGGGGAAAGTAGAGGAACTTTTTGCCGTCACAGCCGACGGGAGAGAGTGGTTTGTAAAACAGAAAGTTATGAAAAGAATTTTACAAAACGAAACTTACAGAAAGCATATACTATGAGAGGTGGATACAGACAAGGAGCGGGGAGGAAACAAGGCTTTGCGGCTAAGCGTCCCTATTACTTATCCACTTATACATAATTTGCATTTTATGTGGTCTCGCGTGGTAAAATAGGGTTGGGATGAAATCTGCGGTACGCTCCTTGCCAACTCGGGGGCCGCTTAGCAGATAACGGGGCGAAGCCCCTATACCCCCGTACTCGCACGATACGCGGGGCAACTATGGCCCACACAGGTCAGGTTTGCTTTGAGGCCGACGGTTTTATGTTCTGCAACGCCATCTGGCGTGATGGAGCACTGGTGTATACCGTTTCCGGTAAGTGGTTCCGCTTCCCAACTCGTCGCAAGACGAAGTTCGGAAAGCAGAAGACCTTGCAGGCGGTCGCCAGCAAGGCCGTCTAATCAAGCGACGCAACCGATTCTCTTCAAGGGGGTCGGTTGCTTCGTCTTTAAGTGTAACAAACGAAGGGTTTTGAAAAGGGTGTAGTGTGGATAGCCAAGTCTGCTGATTTAGGGAGGGCTGGTCACAAGTCGAGTTTTCTCGTCAGCAAACCCGCTCGCGACCCCGGCTCGCGGCTGTGCTAGTGCGCAGCGACGCTCCACCCTTCAACATCCCCCACGCTGTTGTTTGTGGCGCAGAAGTGTCCCACACTTCTGCATCCTACAAAAATATAGAAAAGCCGCCCTGGCGGGCGGTTTTCTTATTTTTGTGGAGATGCCGGGAGTTGAACCCGGGTGCAATGAGTTA
>MEWV01000020.1 GCA_001775445.1 Candidatus Adlerbacteria bacterium RIFCSPHIGHO2_02_FULL_54_18 | reverse complement strand
TTTTCATGCCCTATGCATTTCCGGAACGATTGGAGTACCCGTTCTTTTTGAAAACATTTGGACCCGCCGATGGACCGGGTCTCCCATTCAAAAACGTGGTCACGTTCTTTTTCAACGAGTCGAATATGGAAAGAGTATCCAACATTGCGCGCGACCCCAATGATGTGCCTCCACCAATCACGCGCACTTCGCCGGAACGAATAAAAATCGAATTGGAAACCAAGGAGGTTATCGCCGAAATGGCTCCCGGTATTTCTTTTAACTACTGGACATTTAACGGCACGGTGCCGGGGCCATTTCTGCGCGTCCGCGAGGGAGACACAGTTGAATTGACATTGAAAAATGATCCTTCCAGCATTCACCACCACAATATCGATCTCCACGCGGTTACCGGCCCCGGCGGCGGAGCGGTACTCACGAATATCGCCCCCGGAGAATCCAAAACGATGACGTTCAAAGCTCTAAATCCAGGTCTCTATGTGTATCACTGCGCCCATCCAAACGTTGCCACTCACGATGCTCATGGCATGTACGGCTTGATTTTAGTTGAACCAAAAGAAGGTTTGCCGAAAGTTGATCGGGAATTTTACGTCATGCAGGGAGAGTTTTACAGCACCGGGGGTTTGGGCAAAAAAGGATTGCAAATTTTTGACGCCCAGAAAATGCTCGACGGACATCCGGAGTATGTTGTCTTCAACGGCAAAATTAAGGGATTGGTTGGCAACATGAAAGCGAACGTCGGAGAATCTGTGAGAATTTTCATCGGCAACGGCGGAGTGAATCTCATCTCATCATTTCACGTCATCGGAGAGATTTTTGATACCGTATATCCTGAAGCCTCCATCGGAGGCGCGTTGTTCAAGAATGTCCAAACAACATTGGTACCAGCAGGTGGCGCGGCGATTACTGATTTTAAACTGGAAGTGCCGGGAAAATACATCCTCGTAGACCATGCTCTTTCAAGATTAGACCGCGGTGCATGGGGAGTGCTTGAAGTGGCTGGGGATGAAAACCCAGAAGTGTTTGATTTTGTCGATAAACCAGCATTATGAAACTTGGCATAATTCTACAATCAAACAAGCCCGAACACGTATGGAATACGTTTCGTCTTGGCATTACCGCACTCAAATCCAATCACCAAGTAGAAATTTTTTTGATGAGCGAGGGTTCGGAATTGGACACTATTCCTGACACCAAAGATTTTGATGTTTCGGCAAAAGTAGTGGAATTTAAGAAATTGAAAGGAGAAATCTATGCTTGCGGCAGTTGCTTGAAGGTGCGTGGCAGGGAGGAGAGCAACATTTGCCCCATTTCCACAATGTCTGACTTGCTCAAAATGGTCGAGGGGTCGGATAAGGTTTTAGTTTTTGGCTAAACTACAAATATGAAAAAACTTATTTTCACAATTCTTTCTATAGTTGTTGTTGGTT
This sequence comes from Candidatus Adlerbacteria bacterium RIFCSPHIGHO2_02_FULL_54_18, assembly GCA_001775445.1. Taxonomy (GTDB): domain Bacteria; phylum Patescibacteriota; class Minisyncoccia; order Phycocordibacterales; family SBAW01; genus GWA1-54-10. Next base: position 21,809 of record MEWV01000020.1, on the reverse strand, counting down.
CATTTGCCCCAAGTGCAAACGCTCAAATGATGGGCGGATTTTCCAATTCCTCGGCGGATTGGGACGCGGTAGTTGAACACACGCTCCGCGAAGAACAAGAAGGTAAAGAGCTTTGGAATAAACTGCGAGCAAAAGAAGTCGCTTGTGCTGATCTAAACGATGAGCAGTACGGAGTGCTTGGGGAATACTTTATGGGGACTATGGCCGGTGAGTCCCACGCCGCCATGAACGCTATGATGATTCAGGCGCACGGTGAAGACGGCGAAGAGCAGATTCACATTGTCATGGGTAAGCGTCTTTCCGGGTGCGATACATCGGCAATATTTCCGGCAATCAGCGGCGGTTGGATGCCGATGATGAATATGATGTGGGGAGGGTGGTCATCTCCCTTTGGTGATAATAATTCAACAAACAATATGATGAACTTTGGATTTGGGTCCTTTGGCGGCTTCGGCTGGATTTTTATGATCCTCTGGTGGGTGTTGATAATCGCGGGAATTGTCGCGCTTATCAAATGGCTTACCTCGCAATCTCGCGGCACTCACAATCGTGAGAAATCCGCGCTTGAAATTTTACAAGAGCGGTACGCTAAAGGTGAGATTGACAAAAAAGAGTTTGAGGAAAAGAAAAAGGACTTGGTTTAGAATTCAGGGAGCAATCCCCGCCGTTTTATAATATCTCCTAAAAACGGCGGGGATTTGTGCGCGCACAGGGAGGGTGGGGCAAGCACATACGGCTTCGCGCCTCGGACATTTCCGCTAGGGCGTCCACGCCCTTGGATGAGCGCCGCCGTAATCTTGCAATACAGAAATCCGAAGCGGAAGCGACACCACGAACGCTATCTTGAAAACGAGGAAGGGGGGTTGTGCGAGGGCGGACTCCGAAGGCACGAGGAGGAGCCCGAAGCTGGGGGGAGGATTCCTTCCTCCCCCCAAACAGCATGGCGCCCGAGCACCCGCTCCGCAGAGCGGGCAATGGCGAGGAGAAGCGCCAAACCTAGACATCTCTAGGCGCGAGTAGCCCTAGCGGAAATGTCCGAGGCGAATGCCGAGGATGGACTCCATGGGCTGGACGAACCACTAGCGACAACAAATGACACGAGGCTCAATATTGAATTTGCATTTCATTCCGACTGCTTCTTCCTTAGAAGAAGCCCGACCGAGCCCCGTTTCCGCCCATTCAATTTTAAAAATCCCCGCGCGCGAAAAAGAAAAAGTATGGAAAGGCGGAACGGGGCGAGGGCGGAGCGCCGAGTCTGCGAGGCGCTGGTCGGATTGATAGAGTCACCACGCAATCGGAGCGTACACATTGGTCTAAAGCCACCACGCACGCGGAGCGTGCGATTAGCTCTCGAAATAAGTTCGCGCAAAGGATATGATTAGATCATGAATACAGAAACGAGCGCCGCAAGGCGCCATTTCTGTTCATGACCCTAAGCAAGACGCGGGGCGTCCTGCGGCGGGGAGTCGAAAGCCGGAGCGGGCCCCAAGCGAGCACGCTTGGGAGCGAGGCAGGGTCGTGCGGCCAAAACTGCGACGGCAGTTTTGGAACGCCTGACCGATCCGTGCTTGCCTGCGGCAAAGACACCTCCCCCGTAGGGTCATGGCACCAGTTCGTCCTTATTTTACAATAGTTTTCGACATGCACCAAGAGTGAATTCCGAACTTGAGGACTTTGTTTCATTGGTGTCTGAAGATGATAAACTTAACAATGATGAAAACCGCGGATAAGGCGACAAAGCTTCTTTCGCAAGCAGGCATCACTATAAACGGTAGTAACCCTTGGGATCCGCAGATTAAAGACCAGCGTTTGTATGACCGGATATTTGGCGGGGGCACTTTGGCGATGGGAGAGAGCTATATGGACGGATGGTGGGAGGTTGCAGATTTGTCAGGCTTTATATACCGTGTATTCCGCGGAGCATCTCTACTTAACTTTCTCGGAGTTGGGATTGTGTTTCAGATAGTGCGGTCAAAGTTTTTTAATCTACAAAACGTGCACCGCGCATACGAAGTCGGCGAAAAACACTACGATATCGGCAACGACTTGTACCAAAAGATGTTGGGGCGGCAGATGGCTTACTCGTGCGGATATTGGAAGAAAGCCAAAAACTTAGAAGAGGCCCAAGACCACAAGTTTGATTTAATCTGTAAAAAGATTGGCCTGAAAAAAGGCGACAGAATTCTCGACGTAGGTTGCGGATGGGGTGGCTTTGCGCGTTTTGCGGCAGAACAGTATGGTGCCAGCGTAGTTGGGCTCACAGTGTCTAAAGAGCAGACGGCTCTTGCAAAAGAGTACACCGAGGGTTTGCCAGTCGAAATCCGTCTGCAAGATTGGCGGCAACTTGGCGGCGAAAAGTTTGATCATATTGTCTCGGTGGGCATGTTTGAACACGTTGGTCCAAAGAACTACCGCGCCTATATGCAAAAAATGAGCGAGCTTTTGAAAGACGACGGCTTGTTTTTGCTCCATACCATCGGTCATAGTAAAACTACGCGTAATCTTGAGCCGTGGTTTAGCAAGTACATATTTCCCAACGGGCACGTGCCGTCTTTGGCCCAAATCACCACAGCTATCGATAGGAGCTGGTTTGGCGACTCAATTTTTATCGTGGAAGATCTACACAACTTTGGCATCGATTACGACAAAACACTCGTGGCGTGGTTCGATAACTTTGATAAGGCGTGGCCGGAGTTGAAGGCCGATTACGACGAACGTTTTTATCGCATGTGGAAATACTACCTCCTCGTTTCTGCAGGAATGTTCAGAGCGCGATACACCGAATTGTGGCAAATCGTTCTGTCTAAAAGAGGAGTAGAGGGCGGGTATATATCAGTACGATAGTGGCTCACGTCATGTTGAGAGGACTGCACCAAGCTCCTGTATACTCAGGGCTATCCATTCGCGCTGATTTACCAGTTCTGAAAGCCACCCTAATGGGTCACCAGTTTGGAGACAAGATTCGATTCGGCAGCGGGTAATCCTGGTAATCCAATCTCGCTCGCGATGATCAGTTTAAAAAACCAGCCAGAAGAATAGGCAGGCGACAAGTATCCGATACACACCAAAGGAAACGAAAGAATGACTTTTGACGAACGAGAGAAGGAATTTGATCGCGGCAAGTGCAACAAAGAATGACGTGACGAAACCAATACCAAGGAGAAGTGCCTGATCGGAGGAAAATAAACCTGTGTTTTTTATGAGGTCGAGTCCGGTTGCGGAGACCATCGTCGGCACTGCGAGGAGGAATGAGAACTGTACGATAGCAGCGCGTTTGATGCCGACAAAGAGTCCGCCAAGTATCGTTGCCGCGGAGCGCGAAACGCCAGGAATTATCGCTAGCGCTTGGAAAAGCCCAACGAGGACAGCTTGTCGGTAGGTGATCTCTGTTATGTCAGAGGCGGCATTCTCGGATTCGGAATGCCAGAGCTCGAATGCGATGAGCGCGAGCCCTCCGAGCGCAAGTGCCCAAAGGACCACCACCTCGCTTCCAAGGAGATACGTTTTGACTACCTTGTACAGCGCAAGGCCGATAACGCCCGTTGGAATAAAGCCAATGATAACGCGCTTGAGTATCTCGATGTTGAGAAGAGAACGCCAATAGAGAGCGACCACAGCAAGTATCGCGCCTAACTGTATCGCGATTTCGAATGTTTTCAGGAATTCCGAGTCCGCGATGTGAAGCAGAGAACTTGTAAGGATAAGGTGGCCTGTCGAGGAGATAGGCAGGAACTCCGTAACCCCCTCAACGACTCCGAGGAGTAGCGCATCAAGAGGCGTCATTATTGTATTATATCACATGTGACGGCTCCCTTTTATCGTTTTTTCCACTCCGCGTCCTGGCGGACAAGGAGCTCGGCGGCGCGCTCGGGTTCGGCCATCACCTCCTCCACCACCCGCTCAGTGCGCACACTCTGCGAGCCCTTGACCAAAACGCAGTCCCCTTCTCGCAGTAGATTTTGTAGCTCCTCTCCCGCCTTGCCCGCATCCTCAAACTGTAAAATATTTTTATCCGGCATGCCGGCGTCGAGCGCCCCTTGCGCAATGTCGCGCGCTCGAAAGCCGATGGTCAAAAGAAGGTCGACGGCGCGGGCGGCGTGCGCGCCCACTTTACGATGCTCCGCAGCACTGTGCCTCCCGAGCTCGAGCATATCGCCTAAAACCGCTATTTTCCGGTATTTCTGCAGGTCAGACCTACCGAGTAGGTCTGACCTGCTACCTACTAGCGCAAGCGTCTCGAGCGCCGCCTCTGCCGCCGCTGGAGAGGAGTTGTATGAATCGTCGATAATAAGTGCTCCTTTGAGTCCGCGGACAAGCCGCATCCTCCCCGGCGGCGGGTCGTAGCGCTCGAGCGCTCCCACGCTCTCTCCAAGCGGCTTATGTAAAGCGCGCCCCACGGCCGCCGCCGCAAGCGCGGGCAGGAGCGCGTGCGACCCTGCGGCACCCACGACCTCAAACGGCACTGAAACGCCCTCGGAAACAATGCGTGCCTGCATACCAACGGGCCATCCGAAAGCGTTGGGGCCCTCCTCCCGCAGGAGCGCCACCTGCTCGCCGCGCACGTCTGCCTCTTTAGAAAAACCGAAGGTGATTATGCGCGCATCCGGCGCAGGCAGGCGATGTTGTAAACTAAGCGTACGCGGGTCATCTGCAAAAAGCGCTATAGTGCCGCCCGGCCTGACAGCATCAAGCAATGCCGCTTTTTCCTCTATCACCGCCTCCGGGGAGTCAAAAAACTCCACGTGCACCGGTATCTCCGGCAGGCGCGTGATAACGGCGATGTCCACTGCAAGCCAGTCCGCAAGCGAGCGTATGTCACCGGGTCGGTCGGCGCCGACCTCGAGCACCAGCCACTCCGGATACTGCACCGTGAGCATAATCAAAAAGAGCCCGTCGAGGATATTTTGCAGCCAGCGCAAGGGGTTTCCCCACGCGTTGGGGCAGCCCAAAATAGTGAGTGGCAGACCTATCTCGCTGTTGAAGCTCTTTTCGCTCTTGCGCACGCGCATACCCTGTGCAAGCACGGCGTATATCGCGTCTTTGGTCGAGGTCTTGCCCACGCTGCCCGTAATAGCGACTACTTTTGGCTTATACTTGCGCAAAACCGCCCGCGCTTCGAGCGTTATTATCCACACTACCGCTTTTTTAAAAAGAGTATGCATTATCGGTCGGGAGGAATACTGTAGTAATGTATCAAAAATTTAACAATCTCGCCGAACGGCGTCGCCCATGTTTGTGACGAGTACGGCGCTCCCTTTGGCTCAACGGCAAAAAGAAAGATGACGAACTTCGGATCGTAGCTCGGAGCATAGCCAAAAAAACTATGCAGAAAGCGGTCCTCGTAGTATCCGCCACCGGAGGGGTTTGCAATCTGGGCGGTGCCGGTCTTGGCGGCAATGCTATAGTGCTCCATTTTGAGCGCCCCGTTTGCGAGCTTCTCATCCACCACCTTGGTGAGCATGCGGCTGATAGCAACGCTGGTCTCCGTCTTTAACACCTGCGTTCCTTGCTCCCAGCTAAGTTCGCGCACTACCCCCGTGTCATACTTGACGGCGCGCACCAGATGCGGAGTCACCAAAAGCCCTCCATTGCCTAAGCTAGCCAAAGCGCGGATGGTCTCAATGGGGGTAATAGCTATTCCCTGTCCGAAGGCCGCCGTTGCATACTCCACCTGCCGCGGACTCTGCAGGTTGCTCACCAAACCCCGCACCTCTCCGGGCAGGTCTATGCCGCTCTCCTCTCCGAGTTTGTAGCGGTTGATAAAATACTCTCTAAAGGTCTGTGGCCCCATCGTGGTTGCCACAAAAGCGGAGCCCATGTTGAGCGACTGGCTCAGTATCTCCTGCATAGGCAGGACGCCGCGCGCCGTCATATCAAAATTGCAGATTTTTTTCTGGTCAAGCGTGATACAGCCCTTGTCGTCGTAGGTGCTCGCTTCGGTAATGGCACCCGAGTCGAGCCCGGCGGCGAGCGTGAGCGGCTTGATGATGGAACCCATTTCGTAGACGCTCTCGACGTGCGGATTTTTAAAGATTTCGGTCCCCTGCTCGAGATTAAACACATTGAGGTCAAACGATGGCATCGTGGCCATTGCAACTATCTCCCCTGTCTTTGGGTCCATAATGATGCCCCCCGCAAGTGCGGGGCGCCAGGAACCCACATATCCGGCAAGCACACGCTCAAGCTCGGCCTCTACCGACGGCTCGATAGTGGTTACGATGTCGCCTTGTCCCCCGCCGGAGCCGGAAAATGCGCCCGCAAATCCGCCGAACAGCTCGACAAAAAAGTTTGAGTAGGACTCACTTCCCCCGCGCGCAAGGGTTTGTTCGTAGTAGCGTTCAAGCCCGTAGCGCCCTTTTTGTTCGTTGTCGTTGTTGTATGCAACAAAGCCGAGTGTTTGCGCGGCGAGGGCACCGCCCGGGTAGTAGCGCTGATGCTCTGTCTGAGAAGAGCTCGCCACCTCGCGCAAAGTCGCCGCAGTAATGAGCGTGCCGTCCCGCGCACTAAAATAAATTGTTCCACGGTTGAGCAACGGATTTTTAAGTTCTATCTGTTGTGCGTCTGCGCGACGCACATACTCCGCTCCGTGTATCACCTGCAGATAATAGAGCTTACAAATGAGCACAAGAGCAACAAGGACACACACAAGCGCCACCGCGCGGACGCGGGTGACGAATCGTGCATTAATCATATGCGTAAAGTACAGCCCTTATCGCAATGTAAGGCCGGGGTGAGCACTCGCATACACGGTGGTAACCGCCACGGGTGCGACAAACCCGAGATCCGCGGCTCGCGTAGGCGAGAGGGCCTTTGTGTGAGCCAAATAGTGACTCTCGAGCACCCCCACCTCGACCGAGAGCGAGCGAACCTTATGTTCGGCCTGCGTACGGCCCGCCACGTGGGCAACGGCGCCGAGCAGAAATCCGCCGTACAAAAATGCGCTGAGCGCCACCACTCCGGCAAGGAGTGCAATAGTGCGGCCGATATAGGAGTTATAAAAGGAAAGTATCCTCATATTTTTATATTTTTTCTATAGCGCGCAGCTTTGCGCTACGGGATGCCGGATTGCTCTTGACCTCTGCCATGCTCGGCGTGAGCGGTTTTTTATATAACACTCTCCCTTCTACTTTTTTTGTGAGCGCGACAAAAAAGCGCTTGACCGCGCGGTCCTCGATACTATGAAAGGTGATAACCGCGATGCGTCCGCCCGTGGAGAGGGAGTGCCACGCCGCGCGCAGTCCGGAGTCAAGCGCGCCGAGTTCATCGTTGACAGCGATGCGCAGCGCCTGAAACGTTTTTGTCGCCGGATGGATGCGACCGCGCCTGTAGGCGAGCGGCACTGCGTCGCGCACTACCTCGGCGAGCTCTAGTGATGTTTTAAACGACTGCTCTTGCCGGCGCTCGACAATGCGTTTTGCTATCCGGCGCGCGTAGCGCTCCTCGCCGTAGCCAAAAATAATGTCCGCCAACACGTGCTCGCTCCACTTGTTGAGTATGTCTGCGGCGACAAAACCCGAGCGCGGGCGCGCGCCATAGCTCATCACCAACGGCTCGTCGTGCAAAAAGGAAAACCCGCGCCCCGACACGAGCTGACCCGTGTTCCAGCCCAAATCAAAAAGCACTTTGTCCACTTTTTTAATATCGAGCTTTTTAAGTACCGTGCCCAAATCGCCAAAGTTTGATTCAATTGCGCCTTGCGCGGCCGCGGCGGGGTCTGAATCTATAGAAATAAGTCGTATCTTCTGCGAGGCCTCAAGCGCCCGGCTGTGCCCGCCCTGGCCGAACGTTGCATCAACAACTATATCGCCGGGGGCAAGGGCAAGCGCCTCCAGCACCTCTTTGGTCATTACGCTTATATGAGCTCCTCGCACGTTGGCTTGAGTCCGGTCGCGGACATTCCCGCCCTCCTCTCGACGGGAGCGGAGTCGGCCACGACCGGGCGCAAGCTTGCGTGTCATTATTGTGGTATTCATGTCAAAGAATTCCTAAGTCCCCCAATGTCTGCGCCATCTGATCGGCGCCCTTCTCTATCCGGCGCTTGTATTCCTCCCATGTTTTTTCGTTCCAGATTTCGACCCTATCCGAAACGCCGGCAAGCACGACCCGGGACTTTAAGTCGGCGAAGTCCTTGAGATACTCGGGGATGAGTATCCTCCCCGCCCGGTCGACCTCGGTCTCCACCGCCCCCGCGAGCAGAAAGCGGCTCATCCCGCGCGTGTCGGTGCCCCCTATTGGCAGACCTGACACCTTTGCTGCTATTTTTTCCCACGCCTTCTGCGGATACATAAAAAGACAGGAGTCGAGACCGCGGGTGATGACCACTGTGCGGCCGACCTCCTTGCGAAACTTTGCCGGAAGGGAAAGCCGCTTTTTACTGTCGAGTGTATGTAAATATTCGCCAATCAGCATATGTTTATGTCAATACTATCCCACTTCATCCCACTACTTGTGTATCTTACGGTACTTTGTCCCACTTGGATGCAATAGTTGTCCACAGTACACAACGAGACAACAAATATCGAGAGTGACAATACCTACCTGCGGCCCAAAAACTTGACAAAAGTGCGTTTAGGTGTATTCTTGAAAATGGACAGGGAGGCAGCCACAACATATGGAGGTTGCCTATGGATAATCAACAACAAGAAGAGAATTTTTGGGAGGGGCTCAAGGGCCACTACGCCGCAAAAGACGGCGCAGTGCGCATCTTGAAGGCCCACGACGAAGAGCAACGCCTGCGGCGCCAAGCGCGCTGGCTGACAGCACTGTTGCTGTTGTTGCTAGTCGCCTTGGGCAGCCCGCTGGTGACGCTTGTCATCGGCGCGTCAGTGCCCCTCCCTTAATATCTACGGGCGCCCCGGGAGTAATCCTTGGGCGCCCGTCAACTTATCCACACACCATCACCCTCAAGCGCTTGCCTCGTGCAGGCGCTTTATTACAAACTCCCTCGGCAGGACCGAGAGAAACCATCCCGCTTTAGGTCCACTCTCTTTGCCAAGAAAGGCAAGATAGATTGCCTTAAACTCTTTGAGTTCGTGCAACTTTTGGTGCAGCTCCTCGCCGGAGGGCATCGCCTCGCGCGAGGCGATGTAGTCGTGCACAACCGCAAGCGCTTGCTTTTGCTCGGCACTAAGGGAGCGCGCGGCCTCGGGCAACTCCTCGTGCAGTTTAAAGACATACTTCTCAGGAGCGTACTGCTCGAGCCAGCGCTTGGCATACAATGCGCGCTCGGCAAGCTCGTCTTTGTTTGCATCGGGAAACTCCTTTTGTAGGTCGAGATGCGGCATCTGCACTATAAAGGCAACCTGGCTGAACCTCGGCAAAACGCTCTTTTGTGGCACCCCGCGGCCAGGGTGGATAAGTGTAAAGAGCCGGGAGTAATCGTCTTGCACTCCCGCCCAATAATTTTCGGCCAGTTTGTCGTACTGGTCGTAGAGGATAGGAATAGTGTCACCCTCCGGGTCGAAGTTGACCTGCTGGGTGATGTCTTTACCCAGCAGTGCGAGGCGAAATATTTTTGTTGGTACTAGAGCAGCTATCTCATGAGCGCTGGAGCCCCTGCCTTTAGACGAAGACATCTTCCTGCCGCCGACCAGAAAAAATTCGTAAGGGATATCAAAGGGCGGCTCGTATCCAAAGAGCTCTTTTGCAATATGATTTCCAACATCCCTGCTGCCGCCCTTGGTGGAGTGGTCTTTACCGCCGCCCTCAATCTTGACGCCACCAACCTTCCATTTGGCGGGCCACTCTACCTTCCACGCTAATTTTGCCTTGCCTCCAAACGGCGAGACGCGCCCTTCGTGTCCACACGTGCAACTATACGTGACCACTGTCCCGTCAAATTGCGTGACGTGAGTGGTCGTCACCTTTTTACACTGCTCGCATATAACAGAGATAGGTAGCCACTCCTCGACTTTTTGTGAACCAGAGACCTCTTTGTAAATATGGATAATATCTGCCGAACGCTCAAGCGCTAGGCGGATAGAGTCGTCCATCGCACCCGACTCATACAACTCGCTGCCCCAGTAAAACTCCGGTGTAAAACCGGCGCTCTCGATAACGCTCTTAAACTCGCTTCCGTACTGATCGGCGAAATTTTTATAATTAGAATCCGGTGCAGGAACATCTTTTAACAGCTTGCCAACGTGCTGCTCAAACTGCTCGTGCGGAAGATACTCTGGAACACCGTCGAAAACGTCGAAGTCATTAAGTTCAAATTTAAATATAGTGGGTACTCCCCTCTGTATGAGCGCTTCATGTACCGCTCCATGTATAGCAACCCCGCGCATACTCCCCACGTGCACACGACCGGAGACGGTCTTTTCATCCCGGATAAGTAAGGGGACTTTCGGTTTCCCGAATCTCTCCTCTATTTCCCCGGCAATCCGGTCTGCCCAAAACATTCGTCTATTCTACCTTAAGAATTTTGTATTTCAGCGTGCCGCGGGGGGTGTGGAAGGAAAATTCGTCCCCTTTCTTTTTGCCCATAAGCGCACTGCCGAGCGGCGAGTGATACGACACCTTGCCTTGCAAAATGTCGGCCTCCTCGGCGCCCACAATGGTGTAGGAATGTTTGTCCTCCCCGCCTATTTTTTGCACCAAAACGGTCGCCCCCATCGAGGCGGTATCGGACTTAGAGCTGCGGACTATTTTTGCATTTTTAAGAATACTCTCAAGTTTGCCGATGCGCTCCTCTACCGCGGCCTGCATTTCGCGGGCCTCCTGATACTCGGCATTTTCGGAAAGATCGCCGAGCGAGCGCGCGTACTCCAGTTGTTCGGCAACCTCGCGACGGCGCACGGTGCGCAAATCGTCGAGTTCTTTAGTAAGTTCCTCAAACTTTTCCTGCGAAATAAGTTCTTCGGTCATAGTGAGCAGTTAGTGTATAGGAAACTGCGCTATTGTCAATTGAGATAGCCCGGCGCGTGTGTTTCCAAAAAGCGAAAGAAGTCGCTCATCACTACCGAACCGCCTATGGGCGTTCCTGCGGGCATCCGCTCGAGTACCACGGCATAGGCATAGTGTGGATTTTCATACGGCCAGAAGCCGACCATCCATGCGTTTTGATATTCGTTATGCACTCCCACCTGCGCGGTGCCGGTCTTGGCTGCCACATGCACAAAGGAGAAGTTGACCGCCGTTGCTATCCCGCTCGTGACTCCCTGCCTCATCCCCTCGCGCGCCACCTCAAGCGCGTGCGCGTCTATCGGGATACTGCTCCCGCGCGGAGTACTGCTTGCAACGAGCGTCGGAGTGAGCAACATACCGCCGTTGCTTATGGCTGCCACCATCCGCACCGCCTGCAGCGGCGTCACTAAAGTGCCATACTGTCCTATCGCCGTGTGATAGGTGTTGCCGAGGCGCCACGCGGGGTCCTCCGGGAAGGTGGCCGCCTTCCACTCCGGAGTGGGGATAGTGCCGGGGGCTTCAGAAAACCCGCGGAGTCCTGCATCACTCCCGAACCCGAAGAGTTTAAAGTAGGAGTCGATGCGGCCTATCCCCAAGCCCGGCTGGCTCTCAAAACCGCCACCGATTTCATAAAAGTAAACATCCGAAGAGACGGCAATGGCGCGCCGCGCGTCGGTCCATCCGTTGACGCGCCAGTCCTTAAATATCGACGGCTTGTCCGGATTATATGGATTGGGAACGACAAGCTGACCGCTAGAGAGTATTTGTTTATTTTCGTCAATAACGCCTTCGGCAAGCGCGGCAGCGGCCACTAAGGGTTTGACGATTGAGCCCGGTGCGTACAAACCGTCGGTCGCTCTGTTGAGGAACGGTAGTCGGCGGTCGGCAGTGTATGCGGTAACCGCGGCGGGGTCGCCTCCCAAGAGCGTCTGCGGCGAGTACTCTGGATAGCTGGCGAGCGCGAGCAACTCGCCGGTGCGCACATCTATAATGACCCCCGCGGCGCCTACGGCGCGCGCCGCGCTCGCATGCAGCGCAAGCGAGTCGTACAGCCCTTCGGATACTACGGCATCTACAGAGAGCGCGAGCGTGGCGCCCATTTTTGGAGTGCGCACTGCCGAGGAGGACACCACTCCTCCTCGCGCATCGGTTTCAGTGAGAGTGAGCCCGTTCTCCCCCTTAAGAGTATCGTCAAAGGCCTTTTCTGCACCGTCTACCCCCACGTAGGAGTCGCGATAATAAAAACCAGAGGAGTCCTTGGCCGGCGGTTTTATATAGCCGAGCACGTGGGCGATACCTCTATATGGTGAGTACACTCGCGTAGCAAAGTCCTGTTCGTTGACTGCCGGCCTGTCGTTCCATGCGAGGGGCCGCCCCGCCCTGTCTTTTATAACTCCTCTGTCCGCAAAAATAACCTGCTGCTCGAGCTGATTTTCTCGTGCCTGTTTGGCATATGCAGTACCGTGCAGCAGCTGAAGGTCGCTTGCCCGCAACAAAAGCAGTGTCGCAGCAAGAGCAAAAACACCACCCGCGACTGCAAACGACCGGCGCGACAGCGGCCGCTCGATGCGCCCTTCAAACTGGCTGGTGTCAAACTGCGAGATATTGGCGGCATCTATAAACACCTCGTCCGGATATATCTCCGGCGAGCCCTTTTTTGTGCGTGTGTACCATCGCCGCATACGGCAAGTATACGTGGAGCCAGAGCACTCTCAAAATCTAGAGTGTTTCTTGAGGACTTTTGTCTAAAAAATAGTGACCGCCGATGAGCCGGGCAAGCCCCGCGACAAGCGCGAGCGCGGTAAAAGGAAAGAGCAAAAAATGCCCTGCGCCAGTAGGCGCGCCCCACGCAACGTCAAACAGAAGAGCGACTGCCACCGCAAACAGCCACCGACCCGAGAGCGCGCACAGGACTATCCCCACGACCGTGAGCGGCCAGAACGGCAGCAAAAAACCCGCTGCAGCGAGCAGAAAGGTGACTGCATATATCCATCGGCTAGATGCTGTCATGACGCGGTTCCTTCCACACTTCGACGTACCGGAGTTCAAAGAGATTAACCGGAAGTCGCATATACAGTGTAACAAACGACTCGGCTTCCGTGCGCTCGATATGAGATAGTGCAGCGACAAAGCCGCCCGCGATTCCGGGCAGTACGACACTATCGCCCACTGCAACCATAATGCCCGCAGGCGCCTGTGCGCTCATAGAACCGCCGCCCTGTCCCTCGACAATAAGAGGAATGGCGCCGCGCAGAAGAGCATCGTAGCGTTCGCCCGGTGCGGAGTAGAGTACCACCCGCGAGGTGTGCGCATACACCTCCGAGACGCGACCGATGAGCACAGTGCCGCCCGAAGCAACCCTGTCGCCTGCCACCACCCCCTCGACGCTGCCGGCGTCTATCACCAGTGTGTCGTAGGGAGTTGCCGGCGGGCGCAACAGCACACCCGCCAGCACACGCTCTACACGCGCATCGCGGTCGAGCCGGGCCTTGAGATCCACATTTTCCTCATATAGCGCGTCGCGGTCGGCAAGCGCCGCGCGCGCCGCGGCACGCTCGGCCTCCAGCGGCGCAACACTGCCGAAACGCGCTTCTACAACAGGCCGGAGGATGTGCCACACTGCTGCAGAAAGAGGCGCACGCCACAGTGTCGCCGCAACAAAAAGCAGGAGGAGGCACGCAACGGTTACAAGCCGCGTGCGGCGCGCGCGAAGCTCGGCCTGAGTGTGCCGTTTAGATATCGTCATCATACTCGGTCAGCATGTCGCGATGCAGTTCTAAATTTTCCAAAATCACGCCGGTGCCGCGCGCCACCGCGGTCAAAGGATCGTCCGCAACCCTCACCGACACCTTGAGCCACTCGGAGAGTAGAGTGTCGAGGCCGCCGAGGAGAGCGCCGCCGCCGGTTAGTGTCACTCCGTCGCGTATGATGTCGGAAAGTATCTCGGGAGGAGTCGTTTCGAGCACTTCGCGAATGGACTCCACCAGCGTGTCTATCGATTGGGAAATCGCCTCGCGTATATCGGAGTCGGTGATGACAATCTCGCGCGGCAAGCCGGTAATAAGGTCCCGCCCCCTAATAGGGGCTTGCCGCTGCCCCGCGCCGTCCGATACCGAGCCGATGGCCATCTTGACATCTTCGGCTGTCTTTTCCCCTATCAGCACCTTAAACTCGGAGCGCACATAGGCAATAATATCCTGGTTGAGCTTTTCCCCAGCGATGCGTACATTTTTGGAGCGGACGATGCCGCCCAAGGAAAGCACCGCGATATCGGTGTTGCCGCCGCCTATGTCCACGAGCATCGAGCCCACTGCCTCGCGTATAGGGAGCCGCACACCAAGCGCAGCGGCAATCGGCTCTTCTATAATATGTACTTCGCGCGCGCCCGCGTTTTGTGCCGCATCTTTGACCGCGCGTATCTCAACATTGGTTATACCGGAGGGCACGCCGATGACAACGCGCGGCCCCAATAGTTTTTTTTGCAACCTTTGGGCGCGGTTCATCAGGTAGGCGAGCATTTCCTCAGTGGCCTCAAAGTCCGAAATGACGCCATCTACCAGGGGCTTAACCGCGCTGAGATGCCCTGGTGTGCGCCCGAGCATATTTTTTGCCTCCGTGCCTACCGCCACCACCTGGCCGGTCTTGTGGTTGACCGCAACGACAGAGGGCTCCGTTACCACAATGCCCTTGCCGCGCAGATACACCAAGGTGTTGGTGGTACCTAAATCAATCCCAATGTCATTTGAAAGCAAGGGAAGGAACTTCCTTTTGAGCCGGCCAATCATGTGGTGAGATGGCTCATCAACTCGGAGAGAGAGCGGTGGTGAGTTGTCCCCGACGCGCGCTCGACGCACTCACACTTGCCTTCGGCTAATGTTTTTTGCGACACCACCACACGCAACGGTATACCTATTAAATCGGAGTCGGCAAACTTTTCTCCGGCGCGCATGGTGCGGTCGTCAAAAAGCACCTCAACTCTCGCCTCTACCAAAGAGCGATATATCTCCTCGGCCTCTTTTTTGACATCCTCATCTTCGCCAAGCTGCACCAGATGGATACTGAAGGGAGCCACCTCCTCGGGCCACACCATCCCCTTTTCATCACTCAAAACCTCGACAACGGTGCCTAACAGCCGCCCCGGACCGATGCCATAGGAGCCCATCACCACCGGCACCTCCTCGCCCGCCTCATTTTTATAAGTAAGGCCGAGAGCCGCGGAATATTTTGTACCGAGCGGAAAGATGTTTCCAACCTCTATCGCCCGCTCCTCGCGCAGGTCTTCCTTGCGCAGCCCGAGCTCCGAGAGCGTCTGATCGTTGTACACCTCTTTGTTGATAGCAAGGCGCCGGCCCTCGTTTATATAAATGGTGTCTTCGCCCGCCCCGCACACGGTCTGGAACTCGTCGCTAAATTTGGAGAAAGAACCACCGGATGCAAAAGTGCGGTAGGTGTGCTCACCGAGACCGGCGCGCTTAAACACTTTTAGATACGCCTCGGCCGCGCGCTCATAAAACTCCCTAAACCCCTCTTCGTCGCGGGAAAAGGAGTAGAGGTCTTTCATAATAAACTCGCGCGAGCGCATAATGCCCGACTTGGCGCGCAACTCGTTGCGAAACTTTGTCTGGAACTGGTACGCATACTTTGGCAGGTCTTTGTACGAACTTATGTGGTTGCGCATAAGCGCGGTGAGCGGCTCCTCGTGCGTGTTTGCGAGCCCGAGCTCGCTCCCGGAGTGAAACTGTTCGCCGCTGTGCAAGTGCGTTTTAAACCACGTGTCGTTGACCTCGTCACTCCAGCGGCCGCTCTTCTTCCACACCTCCGGGTCTTGCAGAGTGGTGAGCAAGAGTTCCTGTCCGCCTATCGCATTCATCTCTTCGCGGATAACGCCGATTATTTTATTGAGTACGCGCAGGCCGAGCGGCAAGTACGAGTACACGCCTGCCATCTCTTTGTGGACAAACCCGGCGCGGATAAGCAGCTGGGCGTTTTTGGACACCTCGCCCTGCGGTGCCTCCCGCCGCGTTTTGGTAAAGAGTTGTGACTGTCGCATGTGCGTCATTGTAAGCCCAAAAAGCGTCCTGAGCAAAAACTTGACTTTTATTGTGCACGTGATACACTATTTTCAGTTCCCCTAGTCATCAACGGAGGTTGTCAATGACTACAGGACTTTTTCCTGTTCTAAGCGCGCTGGCTCGCCAGCCGGTCGCCGTCCTCAAGCGCGAACTTCTCTGGAACGGGGGTGTCGTCCAGATCAAGGTGCCGGCCGTCTGTCGCGAAGGCGGGTTCGAGGACATAAAGTTCATCCAGTTCGCCCGGTTCGTGAAGGGCGGCATGGTCAACTTCTTCGTGCACGACGACAGCCCGACGCAGTATTGCGGGAAAATCGTCACGGCCTCGATGCAAGTGTTCCGCAAGGAGCACGCGGACGGACGGACGTTCCTTTACGTCGATCTGCGACCAATTGCAAAGTCGGCGACCCACCGGCTGGTCGTCGAGCCGGGGCTCGTGTACACCCTAAGGGACGCCGTCGTCTATCATACGCCGGCTCCGCTCCAAGGGAGCATCATAATCACGAAAATCAAGCCGAGCTGACTGGTTTCCGCTCACCCGCCGCCCACCATGGGCGGCGGTTTTTATTTACCTTGAACAAAGTCGAAAGGTTATCCGACCAATCTGGCGATGTCGTGGTAGGTTACGACAACCATCAGCACCACAATGAGAGCAAAGCCAGCAATAGAAAATGCGTTTATTATTTTCGGAGAAATCGGGCGGCGCAGCAGCCCTTCTGTGGCAATAATGAGCAACCGTCCGCCGTCGAGTCCGGGGATAGGGATGAGGTTTATGAGCGCGAGGTTGATAGAAATGAGCGCCACAATAAGCGCAGCCGACGCAAAGCCGTCTTGGACCGCTCCGGCGCCCAAGCCCGCTATCCCCACAGGACCGGCAACATCACCCCATTGCGCTTTGCCGGTCAAAAGTTGGCCAAAGAACATACCTAGACCGGTTGCAGTGCTAACGGTCATGTCTTTGGCGGCCAGCGCGCCCTCAACAAGCGCTAGGTGCGGCAGCAGCTGCAGTATCCCGATATCTCCCATCTGGATTCCAATCGCCTTGCGACCGCCTATTACCCCCTCTTCGGCCCGCAGGACGCTGTTCTGCTCTTCCCCGCCGCGCTCCAGTACAAAAACAAAACTCTCGTCTTGATGCGCCGCAATAAACTCCTGCACCTGTGCCGAAGCACTCCCCGTGGCGGCAATGTGTGCAGAGTCGGTGGTAACGCTTTGTATAGTGTCGCCCGGTTGGAGCCCCGCGCGCGCCGCCGGAGAGCCGGGAACGACCGCCAGAATGGTGGTGTGTATATTCTCCACCGTGCCGAACCCTTGATACTCGGCCGAGGTCGGCATCCCGGCCATATAGCCGGCAGAGAGGGCGAGCCAGCCGAAAAGGAGGTTGACCGCCACCCCTGCTACCACAACAACTGCCTGAACGGGCCGCGAGCGAGCCGCCATACTTCTATCGTCTTTTACATCGGTTCCGAGGTCCTCTCCGCGGATCTTTACATAGCCGCCCACCAAGAGGAGGTTGATGCTGTACTCGGTTTCTCCTCGGCGGATAGTGAGCAGCCGCGGAGGAAACCCGACAGCAAACTCGTCCACGCGTATTCCAAAAAGTTTTGCCGCGCCAAAGTGCCCCGCCTCATGCACGAGTATCAGTAAGACCAAAAGAGCAATAAATATTATGAGCGACAAGATCATTGGGGTTAGTTCGCTATCTCCTTTTCTTTGCGCTCGAGCGCGGCGTCAAAGTTTTTATTGGCCGCATCGACGCGCTTTTGCATCTCCTCTTTATATCTAAACTTCTCGTCTTCGGATATTTTTTTGTCTTTTTCCTGACGCTGGATGTCGCTCCACACATCGTCGCGCGCCGTCCGCAGCATGGTGCGGACCTCCTCTATCTTTTCTTTTGCGAGTTTGACCAACTGCCCGCGCCGCTCGGAGGTAAGCTCAGGAAAAGCGACCCGCACTCCCCGCTCGTCGAGCCCGACAGAGAGTCCGAGGTTGGCTTGCGCGATGGCCTTCTCTATCTCTTTTCCGTTTTGCATATCCCACGGGATAATCCTGATAGTGCGCGCATCTTCCACACTCACCGCCGCCACCTGCGTAATCGGCGCGCGAGTGCCGTAGCTCTCGACCATAATACCGTCGAGGATAGCCGGCGCGGCGCGGCCGGTGCGTATGCCGGACATCTCCTTGCCCGCCCGCTCCCCTATTTCCTTGAGCCGCTTGTCGAACGGTTTAAAATCGTAGACCATACCTGTAGTATATCAAACTCTAAATTTTTTTGCCGCAGGAGGATATATTTTGACCAGGGGGTCGCGGGCGGTGTCGTAGACGCGTGCCGGGGCCAGGTAGCGGCCGTAGTGTATGACCCGGTGGGTAAAGTCCCCCCACTCTTTTTTAGGCAGTAGAGTCATCAGATCTTTTTCTATCCGGACGGGGTCTTTGTGGTCGCTCAAGTCGAACCGTTGTACAAAACGGATAACATGCGTGTCTACAGTAATGCCGGCCACAACGCCGTACACCTCTTTGAGCACCACCGTGGCCGTCTTGCGCCCAACTCCAGGTAACTTCAAAAGATCTTCCATAGTACTAGGAACCTGACCGCGCCAATCTTCTTTAATTATCTTGGCCGTGGCCAAGATGTTTTTTGTTTTGTTTCGATAAAATCCGGAGGAGCGTATATCCCGCTCAAACTCTGCGACGGTCCGCCGGCCGGCGGACGCTTGTACGTAATCATCAAGTTTTTTGTACTTCCTAAACAACGTCTCTGTAATCTTATTTACTCTCTTGTCGGTGCATTGGGCCGACAATTGCACGGCAACTAAAAGTTCGAGAGGGGTGGAATAATGCAGTTCGATTTTTGCGTCGGGAAAAAGCTTTTTGAGGGCGCAATCGAGTGTCAAAATCCGTTCTCTCCGCTCCCGGATTTTTTTTGGAGTCATATGACGGGCAGTGACAACGCTAAGTGTTCCAGTAGTATTTTGAGCGACGGCGAGCGGTCGCTCAAGTAGCCCCGCACCATTGCGATATCTTCGAGCGCCTGGCGCCCCTCAACCTTCTGTGTGAAGTGTAGCTTCACGCACTCTGCCTCAAGCGCGTTTATAAAATCCCGTACACGCTCTCTGAGCCCGTCCTCATTTTTAAGCATTTCGGCAATATAATCACTACGCTCTTTGCCTCCCCTCTTCAAAAACTTTTCCACCAGTAGGTCAGACCTACTAAATTCGGCAATGATTTCCGGATAAGGCAACATGCGCGACTGTACGGTCGGCAAAAGCGCTCCGTGCGGCACCAACAATACAAACGTAGTCCCCTCCTGCGGCTCCTCCAGCAGTTTAAGCAGCGCCTGCTGGGCCTCGCTCGTGATAGAGGAGGCGCCTATGAAAAAGGTCGCCTCGGCAAAGTTTTTAAGCGAAGAAAGCGCAATAATTTCGCGCGCCTCGTCTATCCCAAAGCGCTCGTATGTGTGTGCCCACAGCGGACGCAGGTGCGCTTTATACGCCTCAAACTGCGACAGCGGACCCTCTATATAATATGCGTGGTGCATAAGCGTGCCGTACCTTATCTCTTTGAAATGATGGCCTTTTTGTATGTGTCGAGATGATTGAGAGCGATGCCGGAGCCGACAGCAACGCAGTAAAGGGCGTTGTCGGCCACCGCTGCCTTGACCCCTGTCCGGCGCAGCACCAGCTCGGCAAAGTTGCGCAGCTGTGAGGTGCCGCCAGTCATGGTGATACCGGAGTCGATTATGTCTGCCGCGAGCTCGGGCGGTGTGTCCTGCAGCACGTCGCGGATTGCCTTGATTATCTCGCGAAGCTCTTTGCCCATCGCTTTGACGATGTCGTTGGTCTTAAGTTCGACCGAGCGCGGCAAGCCGGTGATAAAGTCGCGACCCCGCACTGCCATCGTGAGCTCCTCGCCGACAGGCACCGCGGAGCCGATTCCGATTTTGACGTCCTCGGCGGTCTTTTCCCCTATCGCGAGATTGTAGGTCTTTTTTATATAGTCGGCTATCGCGCGGTCGAGCTTGTCGCCGGCACATTTGATAGAGGTCGAGGAGACTATCCCCCCGAGAGAGATTACCGCCACGTCAGTGGTGCCGCCGCCAATATCAACTACCATGTGTCCGCGGGCCTCCTGTATCGGTATCCCCGCGCCGATAGCCGCGAGCACTGCCTCTTTGACCACGTAGGCATTCTTGGCACCGGCTCGTATCGCCGCCTCGACCACCGCGCGCCGTTCGGTCGAGGTGACGCCCGTCGGGACAGAAATCATCACGTCCGGCTTAAAAAACTGAAACCGCCCCGATGCCTTGCGTATAAAATATTTGAGCATCGCGTGGGTAACGCGATAGTCGGCAATGACGCCGTCGCGCATCGGGCGGTACGCAACTATCTCGCCGGGCGTGCGTCCTATCATTTCTTTGGCTTCGGTACCCACCGCCAATATCCGCTTATCAATTTCTGAAATGGCCACTACCGAGGGTTCGTTGAGCACCACTCCTCGACCGGGTACAAACACGAGCGTGTTGGCGGTCCCGAGGTCTATCCCGAGTTTGGGAGAAAAAAATGACATCGCTTAGGCATAATACTCCGCCCCGCTAAGCAAAACAAACAGAGGTTGACAGAATTATAAATTGGTGTATTCTACGAGCAGTAGTTCCAACTCCCTACCCCAAAATACGAAGTCTCGGCAAATTAACTTCTAATGTATAAGGAGTCTGGAATATGGCTACCATTGACCGCCTTATTATCCTCATCGGCAGTGCTTCTTTTACCGTACGATTTGCAATCTTCATTCTGTTGTCGGCAGTCGTCGTGGTCCTGTTCTCGTTCCTATGCGACCTCGGGTACGGATTCTCGTTTCTTACCTGGACGACCAGTAAGGCCTATCTTGGCCTCCTGCTGATTGTCACGCTCATCGGTGGCTTGTTCGGAGCAATTAATTTTCCGAAAGTTAGTCGGCCATAACTACCGCCGCGCGTCAGACGCGCGGCTTTTTCTTTTCCCCAACCACTCTATTACCGAGGTTCAACCTCGGTATAATAATCAGATGACTAATCGGGGACCAGTTGCACCGCAAGAGTACTACCACGTCTACAATCGCGGTACGGAAAAAAGAAAGATATTTCTTACAAAAAATGATTACGAACGCTTTCTTATCCTGCTTTATCTCAGCAATGGTAGTAAACCTATCCAGTTAAATAATTACCGAGGTTCAACCTCGGTTGAATTACTACAGATAAACCGTGGCGCAGCATTGGTAGACATAATAGCCTACTGCCTCATGCCTAACCATTTTCATCTTCTCCTCCGCCAACATACAGAAGGTGGAATCAGTAAATTTATGCAGAAACTATCGACCGGTTATACGATGTATTTTAACGTTAAAAATGAACGGAGCGGAGCACTTTTCCAAGGCAGATATAAATCCGTACATGCCGGAGACGATCGATACCTGAAATATCTTTTTTCTTATATTCATCTTAACCCTGAGCAACCGCGAACATATCTGTACTCGAGTTATTCATTTTTTATAGGTAAAGAGAGTGCTTGGAATCGTATACTAAATACGGAGAGCGCACCGCTTTATTTTGAATCACCGGCAGAATTCGAAAAAGAAATGACCGATTGGCTAAAATATACCGAGGTTGAACCTCGGTGAAAATTAAACCTATTCTCTTTTTATATTAAGGCCGAGGTTCTGGAGGCGCTCTTCTATATGCTCGTAGCCTCTATCAATCAGGTAAGCGTTGTCGATAGTGCTCGTGCCCTCGGCGATAGCAGCGGCGATAAGGTACGCCAGCCCGCCGCGTAGGTCGGGACTCTCTAGCTCTTTGCGGCT
>MEWV01000019.1:20410-26909 GCA_001775445.1 Candidatus Adlerbacteria bacterium RIFCSPHIGHO2_02_FULL_54_18 | reverse complement strand
TTTGACGATGATGCGCAGCGCGGCGATATCATAAATTTTGTCTACGTCGCCCTCCTTGCGCTTAAGCTTGCGCCATAAACTGTAGAGCCCCTTGACGCGGTAGTCGCTGTGGAAGCCCTTCATATTCTCCTTCGCAATTTCTTTGCTCAGCATGCGGGACATCTTTTCGAGCCGTTCGAGCGTTTCTTTTGAGCGGCCGGCCAGGAGTTTTTTTGTCTCGGCGTATTCTTTTGGGAATGCGTGCTCAAACGCGAGGTCTTCGAGCTGCCGGCGCACCACGCCCATACCGAGCCGGTGTGCTATCGCGGCATAAATTTCGAGCGTCTCGAGCGCGATGCGTTCGCGCTTCTCTGCGGGGACATACTGCAAGGTGCGCATATTGTGCAGCCGATCCATCAGCTTGATGATGAGCACGCGCGCATCCTTGCCCGTTGCCACCAGGAGCTTGCGGAGCGACTCACGGTGGCGCTCGGCGCCGCGGTACTTTAGGCGGCCGAGTTTTGTTACTCCCTCTACCAGAAAACGGATTTCTTTTCCGAACTCCTTTTCAAGCACGTCCGGCGAGATGCCCGCGTCTTCTATCGAGTCATGCAAGAGTCCTGCCGCCACGGTTTTAGCACCCATACCGAGTTGGGCGAGCTCTTTGGCCGTCTCGACCAGGTGTACGAGGTACGGCTCGCCGCTAAACCGTTTATGCTCTTTATGCGCCTCGGCGGCGAAAGTGTACGCTTTTTCGACCAGTGCCAAGTCCTCCTTGGTCGGCGCACCCATTTTTGTGAGTATGTCCTTTACGCTTTCCATATGAGCAGTATATATCTATGGCTTTTTTTTATTCCTCTTTTTTCTTGCGGGCGAAGCCCCGGCGCTTTTTTTCTTCTTTCAAAATTTCGAGGGCGCGCGGGAGCTCTACCTCGTATACATCGTCTGTTTTGAGCGAGCGGAAGTCCGCCTTAGGCGGGGTATTGTGCGCGATGTATGGGCCGAACCTACCGATGTTCGCCACGATCTCATGGCCGGTTTCCGGGTGCGTGCCGAGCACGCGCGGGAGCGAGAGATACATCGCTGCTTCCGCCACCGTGACGCTCTCCGGGTCTTTTTCTTTAGGAACGGATGCTCGCCGCGGCTTCGCTTTTTTTGTTTTACCCTTTCCCTCGGGCATCTCGCCCAGCTGCACATACGGTCCGAAGCGGCCGCTCAAAACGTATATATTTTCTCCGGAGTCCGGATGCGTGCCGATGGGCTTTTTTGGTTCGTTTGAAAGGATTTCTCCCGCGTCCGTGCGCGCGCCGTCGCATTCGGGGAAGCGCGCGCAACTCATAAACTTGCCCTGTCGCGAGAGTTTGTAGACCATAGGGCCGCCGCATACGGGGCAGGGAAACTCCTTCGGAGCGTCGCCGATGTTGGTGAGTTTCCCCGCCTCCTTGTCCTTCTTTTTAACCTCTTTATGAAAAGGGGTATAAAAGTCGCTCAATGTTTTTAGATACTCGCGCTTGCCGTCGGCTATTTCGTCGAGTTCGTCCTCCATCTCGGCGGTAAACGTGTCGCTGATATAGGTGGGGAAGTTGTCCTCAAGAAACGTCGACACGACATCTCCCACATCGGTGGGCTTTAAGCTTCGGCCTTCCTTGACCACATAGCCGCGTGCGTCGAGTGTCTTCATAATGCTTGCATAGGTCGACGGTCGACCGATGCCGCGCTTCTCCAACTCTTTGACAAGGCCCGCTTCGGTGTAGCGAGGCGGCGGAGCGGTTTGCTTTTCTTCGCTGCTCACGTCTTTGACATCAAGCACGTTGCCCGAGGCGACCTTGGGGAGCTCAACATCCTCACCGCGCGCCGCCGGGTCGGCGCGCAACCATCCGTCAAAGATGACGCGCGAGCCGGTAGCCAAAAAGTCTGGCACCAGTAAGTCAGACTTACTGGTGTTTGCGACAATTTTAGTGCGCAGTACGCGCGCGTCAGCCATTTGCGAAGCAACTGCTCGCGCCAAGATAAGTTCATAGAGCTTTTTCTGTTCCGGTGTACTGCCCACAGACTTTTTTTCGGCGTGGGTGGGGCGGATGGCCTCGTGCGCCTCTTGCGCGTTTTTGGACTTTTGGGCAAACGTCCTCTCCTGCACGTACTCCTTGCCGTAGGTCTTTTCAACCAGTGCAAGTATCGTGCCTCGTGCCGCCGTACCGAGGTTGGGGCTGTCGGTGCGCATATAAGTGATATGCCCCGCTTCATAGAGCCGCTGGGCGATTTGCATGGTGCGGCTGGGGGAGAACCCAAGCCGGGAGGAGGCGGTCTGCTGGAGCGTCGAGGTGGTAAAGGGCGCCCGCGCAACGCGTTTTTGCTCCTGCTCGGAGACCTCCATAACGGAGAGCCCTCCGCCCTCGGGCGGATTTTTGACCGCGTGTACTATCCTTTCGGCCTCTTCTTTTTTGCGCGGTTCCTCCGAGCAGGTGAGCAGTAGGGTCTCTTTTTTAGGTGTTTCTGTCGTCGCCACAATTACATAATAGGTCTCCGGAACAAACGCGCGTATCTCGCGCTCGCGCTCCATCAAAATACGCAGGGCGGGCGACTGCACCCTGCCTGCGGAAAGCCCGTAGCGGACCTTCTTCCAGATGAGTCCGGAGAGGTCGTAGCCCACCAGACGGTCGAGCACCCGGCGCGCCTCCTGCGCGAGACGGAGGTTTTCGTCTATCGGGCGCGGGTGCGCCAGGGCCTCGGCGATTGCCTCTTTAGTAATCTCATTGAAGGCGATGCGCTTGGGCTTGTGCAGCCCAAGCTCCTCGCCGATATGCCAGGCAATGGCCTCGCCCTCGCGGTCGGGGTCGGTGGCCAGCAGCACTTCGTCGACCTTCTTTGCCGCCTCGCGCAGCTCGGCGATAACCTTTTGCTTTCCGGGCACGACCTCGTAGTGGGGGATAAACCCGCCTTCGATATCGATTGCCTTTTTGTTGCTTTTGGGGAGGTCGCGCACGTGGCCCACCGATGCGCGCACGATAAAGTCGCCCTTAGAGTCGATGTCTCCAAGATATTTTTCGATTGTCTTTGCCTTTGCCGGCGACTCAACGATAACGAGTTTCATAGTTACGACTGCGTACCTTACTATACCCTTTCTATTTTGCCTAGGCGCTCCGTGAGCAACCCGCGGATAAGGAGCGAGGAGAGCGCGACGTTTGCCTCCTGCGCGGAGAGCCCCGCGCGCGCGATAAGCTCGTCGCGCACGAGCGGCTCGGTGAGCGCGTGCAGGGAGCGCATTTCCTGCTCGCTTAAGTCGGTCGGGAGCGTGTGCTGCGTAGGGTTCTCGAGCGGTTTTATCCCCAGCGCCTGCAAAATGTCGTCGGCAGTGCGCACGAGCGTGGCGCCCTCGCGGATGAGCCGGTTGACCCCCGCTCCCGTCTCGCGCCCAAGCTCGTGGGGCACCGCAAGTACCTCGCGGTTGTAGTCGAGCGCGAGCCGCGCAGTAATAAGCGTGCCGGACTTCTCTCCCGCCTCTACTATAAGCGCGGCATCCGACATCCCGGCGCTCAAACGGTTGCGTTTTGGGAAGTCGTGGATCATCGCTTTGTATGGGCCCCGCTCCTCGCTGAGCAGCGCGCCGCCACGGGAAAGTATCCGCGCCGCCACGGGCTTGTTGGTCGAAGGATATATAGAAGTATCGTCGCACGAGGAGGGGAGCACCGCCACGGTGGAGAGTCCTACATCCATTGCCGCCTTGTGCGCCTCGGAGTCGATACCGAGCGCCATACCGGAAATTATTGCAACGGGGTAGCCGGCGAGTCCGGATATTAGTTGTGCACACACACGGCGGCCGTAAGGGGAGGTGGCGCGCGAGCCGACCACGCAGAGCATCTTGTGCCCCTTTGGAGGCATCGTGCCGCGGACATACAGCATTTTTGGTTTGTCCGGAATCTCTCTCAAAAGAGGAGGAAAGTCCTTTGAGAGCAGTTGGCGTATCGGAAAAGGCATTGTAGGATTATTCTACCGCCAAATTTTCTATGCTTGATATCAAATTTATCCGCGAGAACGCCGGCCTCATCACGGCGGGCGCCGCAAAAAAACATCTCGAGGTGGATATAAGTGCACTTCTTGCCGCCGACGAAAAGCGCCGCGCGCTTTTGCTGGAGGTAGAGAGGATGCGCGCCACACAAAACGAGGCCAACACCGAGATGGTCAAGGCCAACCCCGGTGAGAGGGTAGACATCGTTGCTCGGATGAAGGTGTTGAAGGAGCAGCTCCAAAAAAAAGAAAAAGAGCTTCAAGATATCGAGCATGAGTGGCAACTCCTGATGGTACAGGTTCCCAATATCCCGGATCCTTCCGTCCCCGATGGGACTTCGGATGCCGACAATGTCGAGGTACGCAGGTGGCCTGTCCTGAGCGAAGTCGAAGGAGGGCAAAAGCCCGACATCGCCAATCCAAAAAGTCATATCGAATTGATGCAAAATTTGGGAATGGCCGACTTTGAGCGGGGCACCAAAGTGGCCGGATTCCGCGGATACTTTTTAAAGGGCGACGGAGCGCTTCTTAATTATGCGGTGTGGCAGTTTGTGATGGAGTATTTTGTCAAAAAAGGCGGCTTTGTCCCGATGCTTGTGCCTTCGCTGGTGAAGCGAGTCGCATTTTTGGGCACCGGTTACCTTCCGCAAGGGGAGGAGGACTTATACAAAACGCAAGACAGCGACTTTTTGGCCGGGACCGGCGAGGTGGCTACGATGGCCTACTATATGAACGAGACACTCGATATAAAAGAGCTTCCTCTTAAAATGCTTGCGTTTTCCCCGTGCTTTAGGCGCGAAGCGGGGAGCCACGGCAAGGATACCAAAGGGCTTATGCGCGTGCACGAGTTTTTTAAGTTTGAGCAGGTGGTGTTGTGCGAGGCGAGCCACGAGGAGTCGGTGCGCCTGCATGAGGAGCTGACAGTAAATGCCGAGGAGTTGTTGCAGCGGCTCGCTCTCCCGTACCGCGTGGTGCTCAACTGCGGAGGCGATTTAGGGCTTGGGCAGGTTAAAAAGTATGACATCGAAGCATGGGTGCCGTCGGAGGAGCGCTACCGCGAGACGCATAGCTCCTCCTACTTCCACGACTTTCAAACACGGCGGCTCAATATTCGCTATCGCGACGCCTCCGGTGCCCTGCACTATGCGCACTCTCTCAACAACACCGCGCTTGCGACTCCGCGCATCCTCATTTCAATAATCGAAAATAATCAGCGGGAGGACGGTTCCATTACGGTTCCCGAAGTTCTGCGCCCGTATATGGGAAAAGAGGTGATAGGCTCCACCGCGTAAAAACGCGCAAAAACTCGCGGGTATACTGTATAGATGGCCCGCATCGATCTCCCCGAATCGCGCTTGCGCTTGCGCAAGCGCCGCCGCCGAGTGCGCACCACTGTTGTTCTTCTTGTGAGTTCGCTATTTTTGTTGTCCAGTGCAGTAGGTCTGACCTACTTGCCGGCGCTACAGATAAACACTGTCGTAGTAAGCGGTGCGCAGACGGTGTCCTCCAGTACCATCGAGCAGTTTGTCCGCGAGCGGCTTGCGGGCTCGTACGGTCATATTCTGCCCAAAAGCGATATCTTTTTATATCCGAAGCGTGATATCAGCGCAGCTCTCAAAGCGGAGTACCCGCTGCTCGCAAGCGCCGAGGTGTATGCCGTAGACTTTCACACTATTGCCGTCGCATTGGTCGAGCGTTCTCCGCGCGCACTGTGGTGCCCTTCATCTAGTTCGACTTATTTATCACAGGGCTCCTGCTATTTTATGGACGAAAACGGCGTCATCTATGCCGAAGCGCCTCATTTCTCTGAGCCGGTATACACAAGCTATCGGGGGCCGTCGGAGAGTGTGACTCTGCCGCGGCAGTACCTGCAGCCGGGAGAATTTTTGTCGCTCTCAGCGCTGGTGGATGCTATTATGCAAAAAATATCCGCCGAGCGGCTGGAGGAGGTGGAGGTAGACGCACAGTCGGACGTGCGGATGCGCTTTGCCGACGGGTGTGTACTCATCTTTGCCCTGCACGACGAAGGCGGTGATGTGTTTGAGCGTTTCTCTCTCGCACTGCAGAGCGCTCCCTTTGCGGGTCAAAAGCTTTCACAGTTTGAGTACTTGGATTTGCGCTTTGGCGATAAACTGTATTACAAAGAGAACAAATGAAGAATTTCTGGGCCGAAAAATGTCTGCCTCTCTATGTATTGGCGCCGTTGGCAAACGTCACTGATGTGGCTTTTAGGCGCCTGATAGCCAAGTACTCCAAGGTCCCGGGGGGTACGCTTTTTGTGACGTATACCGAGTTTGTCTCGGCCGATGGCCTGTGTAAGGCGGACGAGGAGGGGAGACAGAAGCTCATGCGCGACTTGCTGTTTACCGAGCATGAGCGTCCTATTGTGGCGCAGTTCTTTACCGCAACACCCGAACATATGGAGAAGGTTGCCGCATTGGCACAAGAAATGGGTTTTGACGGCGTTGATATCAATATGGGCTGTCCGGATAAGGCGATAGAAAAGCAGGGTGCG
>MEWV01000019.1:18465-20391 GCA_001775445.1 Candidatus Adlerbacteria bacterium RIFCSPHIGHO2_02_FULL_54_18 | reverse complement strand
CCCCCGCACTGGCGCAGGAGCTTATCGCTGCGGCAAAGCGTGGCGCGCCCGCTCTCCCCGTGTCAGTCAAGACGCGACTGGGCTACAACAAAGATATATTGGAGGAGTGGCTGCTGGCGCTTCTTGCGGCAAAGCCCGCAGCCGTCATACTCCATGCACGTACGCGCAAAGAAATGTCAAAAGTGCCTGCGCGGTGGGAGAGGGTCAAGCGCGCGGTCGAGATACGCGACGAGCGTGGGAGCACAGCGCTCATCATCGGCAACGGCGACCTGCGTGATGTAGAAGATGCCGAGCAAAAAATAAAAGAGTCGGGCGCCGACGGAGCGATGCTCGGCCGCGCTATTTTTGGCCGGCCGTGGCTTTTTGCCGGGGCCGGCGAAGCAAAAGTTTCTTTCGAAGGAACTTTTGCTTCGCCGGAAAAACGTCTCCGGGTGCTGGTGGAGCATACAAAGTTGTTCGAAGAGTTGCTCGGCGATATCAAAAACTTTGCGATTATGAAAAAGCACTTTAAAGCGTATGTAGAAGGGTTTGAAGGGGCAAAAGAGCTGCGCATACAGCTGATGGAAACTAAAAATTCCGCCGAGGTGGAGCGTGTAGTAGAAGAGTATATACTTAAAAACAATGAAAAAGGGAGATAACACCGCACGCACTCCTATGGCGCTCTATCGGACCTACCGGCCGCTGGAGTTTAAAGATGTGCGCGGGCAGGGCGAGATAGTGTCGGTGCTTGAGGCGGCGGTCAAAAGAGGCAAAGTGGCACACTCCTACCTCTTTGCGGGCGGGCGCGGCACCGGCAAGACCTCTATGGCACGCATCCTTGCACACGCTCTTAGTACGAGCGAGCAGGACATCTACGAGATGGATGCCGCGAGCAACCGCGGCATCGACGAGATACGCGAGTTGCGCGAGGGGGTGGCGACGCTTCCGTTTAATTCGACCTATAAGTTTTATATCATCGACGAGGCACACGCTCTTACACACGATGCGTGGGGGGCGTTGCTTAAAACGCTGGAAGAACCGCCGCCACACGCGATATTTGTGCTCGCCACAACAGAGCTCGACCGCGTGCCCGACACTATAACCTCGCGTTGCCAGGTGTTTAATTTTAAAAAACCGTCGCACGAGACCCTCAAAACGCTTGCGCTCGATATTTCAAAAAAAGAAGGAGCGACTCTTGAGCCGGCGGGTGCCGAGCTCATCGCACTCATAGGCGACGGCTCCTTCCGCGATACGCTCGGGATTTTGCAAAAGGTGCTCACCGTGTCTACCGACTCGCGGCTAACAGAGGAGGAGGTGGGCAAGGTTGTAGGTGCTCCCCGCGGCGAGGTGGTCAACCACTTCCTCTCCGCGCTCGCCGCAAAAGACGTGGCCGAGGCGGTGGGGCAGTTCCACACAGCACTCCGGGGCGGGGCAGAACCGAAGGTGTTTGTGCTTTTGGTGATAACAAAAGTGCGTGCCATGCTTCTGCTGCGCTTTGCCCCAAAACTTAAGGGCGAGCTGGCCGAGCAGTTTGGACAAGACGATCTCGAGTTTTTGCAGGGGCTTGCAACAACCGGTGCCGCACTAAACGCCTCCGTATTGGCTGAGCTCCTCACCGCGCTTATAGAAATGAACCGCGCGCCCCTGCCCCAACTCCCACTGGAGCTTGCGCTGTATCGGGCGTTGGGATAGAGTCTCCGCAGACGGACAATTCATATAGAAACCAAGGAGGAGTTTTGCCATGCCGACGCTATCACCGCTACGCAAGGCCGTTTCGTTACTTCCAGGGCTTGAGAACATCCATCGCGGTAAAGTTCGCGACACATACCGGCTGGATGATGGCCTCCTGCTGGTCGTTTGCACCGACGGTATCAGCATCTTCGACTTCGTGCTCAATGCCACCATCCCCGACAAGGGAATGGTTCTTATGGCGATGACACACTACTG
>MEWV01000019.1:11187-18455 GCA_001775445.1 Candidatus Adlerbacteria bacterium RIFCSPHIGHO2_02_FULL_54_18 | reverse complement strand
CCCCGAGCCATTGCGCGGCAACGCGCAGTTGCAATCACGGGCGATGGTCGTGCGTTGGTTGTCAATGTACCCGGTCGAGTTTATCGGCCGTATCTGCATCACCGGCTCGGTGCTCGGCGAGTACCAGCAGACCGGCAAGGTCTACGGTGCAGAGCTCCCGGCGGGACTCCAGGACGGCGACGAACTGCCGTCGATCCTCGATACGCCCACCACCAAGGCCGAAGAGGGGCATGACGAGCCGCTTGATGCCGCGACTATCCGAGGGCAGTATCCCGAAGAAACGCGGTTGCTCATCAGGATGTTCGGGCTTATCTCTGCGGCGGCGCGGGAGAAAGGAATCCTCTTTGTCGACAGCAAAGTCGAAATGGGCCTCGACACTCAAGGAAACTTGACGGTCGGTGACGAGATAGGCACCCCCGATTCGAGCCGTTTTTGGGACTTTGCCGAGTGGCAAAAGAGCCGCAAAGCGAAGGAGCGCAAGGCCCCGCCGCCCTTCGACAAGCAGCTTGTACGCGCCTGGGGCATCGAACAGGGTCTCAACCAATCTGACCAGTTCGATCCCGAAAAGCCCGCTGATGTCGCACGAGCGCACCAGCTCGTCGTGCCGGATGCGCTCATCAGTGCAACGACGCAGACCTACCGCTACATCTTCTGGCGGCTCACCGGCATGACGGTCGAAGACTACTTCGAGCGGCATCTGGGGGTCGCGCTTCCTCGTCGCAGAAAGATCCTCGCTATCGTCTTTGGCAGCGAAAGCGACATAGCGCTCCTCGATGGCGCACTGGTGCCGGTGTACAGGGGCAACGCCGAAAGGGTGGAGACCCACGTCATCAGTTGTCACCGCAATCTTTCCGCTCTGCGCTTCTTCGTCGAACGGGAATGCAGGGGTGCGGATGTGGTCGTTGCCACCGGCGGGCTAGCGTTTGCTCTGCCGGGGGTTCTCGATGCACTGATCCACGAAAGCGGCCGGAAGGTTCCGGTCATCGGCGTGGCTTTGGGTAAGGAAGGGAGCGAGGAGCTTAATGCTGCTCAGTTCTCAATCTCGTATCTCCCGGGCAAGCCGGTCGTGATGGACGAGATCAACGGTCGCGTTTACACTGGCGCGGAAGGATTCCGGGCCGCTTGCGACCGAGCTCTCAATGGTGAACTTCCGCCGCCGAAAGTCCGCATCGAGAAGCCACCTCAGTTCAACATTGTTGCGGCGTCCTTGTTTCAAAGTCGCTGAAGACAAAAGCATCGCGCCCCGTGCACCCGGGGCGCTTTTTTATAGCAGTGGATAACTCGAATGTAGCTTAGTGTTTATGGTACAATATAATAGTGGTTCGATATGCCAAGGAAATTTGTGAGGAAGCGGTCTTGTTGCGCAAGCAAGGTCTTTCTTATCGGGAAATTTTGAAGCAAGTCCCGGTAGCAAGATCAACCCTTTCGTTGTGGTTGAGATCAGTACACCTTTCCGTTCCGCAAAAACAAATTTTAACACAAAAGAAACTTGACGCTGCAAGACGCGGTGCAGAAACTAAAAGGAAGCAAAGACTTTTATCTACAGAAAAATTGATAAATAAAGCCCGTCAACAAATCGGGAAACTTTCTGCGCGAGAAAGACTGTTAGTTGGGGTCGCATTATACTGGGCAGAGGGTGCTAAGCAACGAGTCAGTTCCATTAGTGCGGGTGTTAATTTTAATAACTCGGACCCGCTAATGCTCAAGTTTTTTAAGGAGTGGCTCTTGCAGAGTGTAGGCGTTGCTCCGTTGAGTTTGAAATTCGAAATCTACTTGCATAGTAGCCAAAAAAACCGTTTGTCTAAAGTAAAAAAATACTGGGCAAAGGCACTTGAGGAACCCGTGGCAAGTTTCGCAACGGTTTATTTTAAAAAGAACGTTATCAGGCGCAATAGAAAAAATACAGAAAACGGGTATTATGGGTTAGTGCGTGTGCGGGTCCGTGGAAGCACAGACCTAAATAGGACAATAGCCGGCTGGGTCGAAGGCATGGTCGGCTAACATATTGGGGAGTCGTCTAATGGTAGGACGCCGGGTTTTGGTCCCGTAAATTGGGGTTCGAGTCCCTACTCCCCAGCAACTATATTTTCTTAACGGCCATGCCGTTGTAGAAAATAAGGAGTCCCGAACGGCGCAGCCGGAGGGATAATAGTGTCAGGTACCTTTTTTGGTGCTACGATACCGTCATGCTTCGGCCTCCTCGTGTAGATGTGGGAGATCAGCTCTATCCAAGTTTATGCAGTGGCTAACGCTGATGCAAAAGGTACCTGACACCATTTTACCCCGTACGGAAATACTTTCGCTACATCGACCAATCGTACCTCTTTGCGTGCGATGGGTAGTACCCACCGCAGCCGTTCCTCCAAAATATCTTGTGCCATATGGACCATATCGGGACTGTACCCGAAACCGCCATATGTGTGTGCACATTACCGCCAGCTATTGACTTTTTGTATTTTATTTACTCTACTTGTTTAGAAGAGAATAGGAGGTTCAACATGAAAATCAACGTTGGTTCAAAAAATATAACCAAGGTCGCTGGCGTTCGGGACGCCGTCGCTATGTACCCAACGCTATTTCCCGATGTTGAAGTTGTCGCTGTCGACGTACAGGTCGAGGAATTCGGCCATCCGAAAAATCTCAACGAAACGATTGGGGGTGCAATCGAACGGGCCAGGAAGGCCTTTACCGATGGATGCAACTATAGCGTCGGGCTCGAGGGCGGGTTGATGGAAGTGCCCCATACCAAGTCGGGCTACATGGAAGTTGGCGCTTGCGCTATTTATGACGGTAAAAACGTTGCCCTCGGGCTCTCGCCCGCGTTTGAGTGGCCCAAGGGTGTAACAGAGATGATCCTCGCTGGTGGGGGCGATGCAAGTGTCGCATTCAAGAAACTTGGGTATACCGAACACGAAAAGATCGGTAATATATCTGGCGGGATTATCGGTGTACTCACAGACGGTAAGATGCCGCGAGAAGACTTTTCAAAGTATTCGATTATGATGGCTATCATTCAAATCGAGAAGGATTGTATGTATTAAATCCGCTCCTCACCGGGCGGCTTTTTCTTTTTCCTATTTATGTGTCAGAATGGTTCCAACGTCGTACCCATACTATGATTTTACATATGAAAAAACAACATATCGGGCTTTTGGTAGCGGGCGTTGTTGTCGGTATCGCGGCGTTTTTTGTACTTTCGGGGAGGGGTATCGGCGGCTATCCGTATGTATGTGCGGATGGCACGGAGTTTCGCGTCGTTCCGGCCGCAGACCGCTCAAGCATCACCCTCTCCGCCATCAAAAGCGCGGCACTCTTTTCGGAGAAGACGCTCCCTAGAGTGGAGAGCAATATAGGTACGATGTATGTGGCAGACGGCGTTGTCTTTTTTGGAAAAGGGGAGGAGGTGCAGTTTATTACGGCAGCACTCTCAACCGTTTGCCACCCAGCATCTGGCGGAAATATCCCGCTCAACTGGGGTCAGTAAAGTAAGATGTGGTAGAGTGGCCGAATGAAGCAGAACAAAGTGTTTATATACGGTCGGCACGCGCTTGCCGAGGCCCTTGCACACGCGCCCAAGGTGGTTACCAAAGTGTATCTCAACCGCAAAGCGGTCGATACAAAACTGCGTCGCCATGTAGACCAGCTCGGCATACCGGTGGCGGAGCTCTCCGAAGGTCTTGCCCGCTCAGATATGAAGAGCGGTGCCGCACATCAAGGCATCATCGGGAGCATCTCACTCGCTGCTCTGGTGCGGCCCTATGCTGAGTTTATTGAGAGGATTGTCCCGACAAAAAACACCGCGCTCGTACTTTTAAACGGTGTGCAAGATCCACACAATGTCGGCGCTATTATCCGCAGCGCGGCCGGTTTTGGGGCGGGGGGCGTGCTTATGCCGCAGAAGGAGCAGGCACCGGTCAGTGGTGCGGTTATCAAGGTCTCGGCGGGGATGGCTTTTCGTATCCCCCTAGTCGAGGTCGGCGGAGTAGTACAGACGATAGCCGACCTCAAGAAGCGCGGATTTAGCATATATGGGCTGGCAGCAGACGGGACCACTTTGCCGCTGCCGCAGGCGCGATTTGACTCTCCAGCGGTGTTTGTCTTTGGCAACGAAGGGATTGGAATAGCCGATGATATAAGGAAATTATGCGATTCTGTGCTCTCTATCCCTATGGACCCCCGTTGTGAGTCGCTTAATGTTGCCGCCTCTGCCGCCGTGACGCTCTATCAGTGGGGCAGGGGGAGAGGTGGACAAGAATAGGCGGGTGTGATAGTATGGGTGGCACTAGAAACGGGGTCGGGGTTTCTCGAAAAAGCAAAAAAAACACGCAGAAAAAAATGCAAGGAACAATTAAGACGCTTACGGATCGTGGATTCGGGTTCATCTCTCGCGAAGGCGAGACGAAGGACCTCTTCTTCCACTCTAAGGATCTTCAGGGCATAACCTTCGACGAGCTCAAGCAAGGCGATACGGTTACCTTTGAAGTTTCTGAGGGTCAGAAGGGCCCGGCCGCAATCAACGTCTCGCGCGCCTAAGCGCCTTCGGCCTTAGTGCCGCAAACAAAAATCGCCGGGGGAAACCTCGGCGATTTTTGTTTGCGGCGAAATTATATTTGCCGGTGTACAATTGTTGTATGTCTTTGGTGGAAGAATTGCGTGCCGTAGTCAAAGGCGAGGTTGATGATACCCCCGCCGCGCTCGAAAAGAGCTCCCGCGATGCGAGTTTGTTTAAGGTAATACCCGAGGTAGTGGTGCGGCCGATGGATGCCGAGGACGTCTGCGCGGTAGTCCGCCTTGTTTCCGAAAAGAAGCGGGTGCCCAAGACGCGTATCTCGGTGACCGTGCGCGCTGCGGGCACCGACATGTCCGGCGGGCCGCTCAACGACTCGATTATTCTTGATACGACGGCGCATCTAAACGCGCTGGTTGAAATGGGGGAGAGTGATGCCATTGTCGAGCCCGGGATGTACTTCCGTGACTTCGATAGAGAGACGAAAAAAAAGGATAGGGAACTCCCTAGCTACACCGCAAGCCGCGAGCAGAACACTGTGGGCGGGATGGTAGCCAACGACTCCGGTGGCGAAAAAAATTTAAAATACGGCAAGACCGCCCGCTATGTGCAGGGGCTCGAAGCGGTGCTTTCCGATGGCTATGTGCATACGCTCAAAAAACTGGAAGGGGCGGAACTAAAACAAAAGCTGGTCGAGCAGGGGTTTGAGGGCGACCTCTACCGCCGCATCTCCGCGCTTGTCTCCACCCCCGCGTATGCAGCGGTTATTGAGCAGCATAAGCCGAAGGTAGAAAAAAACTCCTCCGGCTACGCGTTGTGGGACATCGGCGACGGCGTCCACTCGCTTAACCTTGCGCGGCTGATGGTCGGTGCGCAGGGCACGCTCGGCATTATCACTAAAATACACTTCTCTCTCGTGCGCCCCAAGCCCTACTCCTCGATGGTGGTGCTCTTCGTCAACAAACTCTCCCAGCTCGGCGAGCTGGTGCCCGAGGTCCTGCACTACACGCCCGACAGTTTTGAGTCCTACGACGACCACACTTTTTCTATCGCGATGCGATACCTCCCCGAACTTGCAACTCAAATGAAGGCGGGGATATTTTCTCTTGGCCTGCAGTTTCTCCCCGAATTGTGGATGGCGCTGACCGGCGGCATTCCTAAACTGGTGCTTTTGGTAGAGTTTAGAGGCGACACACAGGAAGAGGCGCTCGAAAAGGCACAAAAACTTGCCGCAGAAGTCGGGAGGGGTAAGTCCCACGTCTCTATTCGGGTAGCCAAGGACGAGAGCGCCGCACGCAAATACTGGGCGGTGCGCCGGGAGAGCTTTAATCTCCTGCGCAAAAAAATCCGCGGCAAGCGTACTGCCCCGTTTATAGACGACTTTGTCGTGCCACCCGCGGTCTTACCTGAGTTTTTGCCGAAACTGGAGGCAGTGCTTGCGCAGTACACACTCGTCTACACAGTGGCAGGTCACGTGGGCGACGGCAACTTTCATATCATCCCGCTTGTCGACCCGCTCGATAAAACGGTTAGGAGGACGATAGACGAACTCTCACACAAGGTGTACGACCTCGTTGTGTCGTATCACGGCTCGATTTCGGGCGAGCACAATGACGGGCTTATCCGCACGCCGTATGTCGGAAAGATGTTCGGCCCGGCGATGCTCGCGCTCTTTCTGGAAGTCAAAAAAATATTCGACCCGCACAACATCTTTAACCCCGGCAAAAAAGTCGGCTCCACCTTCTCCGACGCACTCGCCAAGCTCGACCTGCCTCCTTTGTCGTAAAGGAGTATGCTGGGAGGAAGGAAAGAAATATTTGAAGTAGAATGATGTTATGGAAACGATTGTTTTTGGCGGGGGGTGTTTTTGGTGCACCGAGGCCGTATTTTTGATGCTCAAAGGAGTAGAGAGCGCGGAGCCGGGGTACGCAGGGCCGGCGTACAAAACCGACAAAGGTCCCTCGTATGAGGAAGTTTCTACCGGGGCGACTCCGTATGTTGAGTCGGCAAAGGTGGTATACAACCCAGACAGCATATCCTTCCCCGAGTTATTGCAGGTTTATTTTGGGAGTCACAATCCGACCGAGCTTAACAGACAGGGGAGCGATGTGGGGCCGCAGTATCGTTCGGCGGTTTTTTATACTACCTTGCGGCAAAAGGAGATGGCTGAGCATTATATAAAAGTGCTGGGGCAGGGGAGCCCCGCGCCCATTGTCACGACTATCGAGCCGCTCGAGTATTTTTATAAAGCAGAGGACTACCACAAAAAATATTATGAAAATCACCAGTCGGCGGGCTACTGCCAGATCATTATTGCGCCGAAGGTCGAAAAAGTGCAGAAAAAATTTAAAAATTTAATCAAATGACCCGCGAAGAGTTTGAAAAAGCGGTTGAACAGGAGTTCCCCAATGCGGTGCCGAAAAAGTTTCGTCCTCTCATCAAAAATTGTGCTTTTTTGGTCGAGAACGAGCCGGGCACAGAGGTGCGCGAGCGCGAAGGACTCGGGGCGGGGGAGACATTGCTCGGCTACTATCACGGCATCCCACACACTGCGCGTGGCGACACCTATGGGGTGGGGATGACCTTGCCGGACAGCATTACGCTATACCAGTTGCCGATTGAGGAGGCCGCACACCAAGATGGTATCAGCGTGGAGCAGGTTATCCGCGAGACCATTTGGCACGAAGTGGCGCACCACTTCGGCTTCGACGAGCATCAGGTCCGCGAGCGCGAGGAGCGCCGCGATGCGTTATAATAGGGA
>MEWV01000019.1:0-11146 GCA_001775445.1 Candidatus Adlerbacteria bacterium RIFCSPHIGHO2_02_FULL_54_18 | reverse complement strand
CGCTTGCCCTGGTGGGGCTCGGCGACACCTTTTACCTGGCGTATTTTCAGTACCTCAACCTCATCCCCACCTGCGCTATCAGCGGCTGCGAGGTGGTTCTTACGAGCGCGCAGTCTAAGTTTTTTGGCGTGCCGTGGTCTTACATCGGGCTCGTATACTACGCGTACCTCTTTTGTCTGGCGCTTCTGCTCGCAATCGACCCGAAGTCGCCCGCTCTCCGGTTCGGTGCATTTGCCTACACTGCTGTCGGTGTCGCCTACTCTGCATGGGCGATATTTTACATCCAACTCTCGGTCTTGGGAGCGCTGTGTCAGTATTGCGCCATTTCTGCCTTTGTTACTCTATGCGCGTTTGTCGTGGCCTGTTGGCATTGGCACTTGACTAAAAACAAATAGCAGAATATTCTGCCCTCTTTTTTATTTTAATATGCGGGGCGGCGAAAGCGGCGAAACAGCTTCCACAATGAGTAGAGGAACGCAAGTGCAAGCACGGGATAAAAGAGCGCCGCGTTGCCGACAAGGAACCGCGCTATGGTGAGGAGATAGAGATAGAGCGTGCGGAGGATAAACCACAGCACCCCGAGAGGATTACTTCCGGCATTTTTTGTCTCCTCGGCGTTCAAGACCTCGCCGGCACTCGGGCCGAGCGCCTTTTTGGTGCCGGAAATTTGCGCGTCTATGATGTCGGCCGCGGCGGCGCGGCCCGAGTCGATGAGAGTAAACAGCGGCGCTGCCACGCTCGCGGTTTGAGGCGAGTACGCCGCAATGCCATCCTGGATATTTTGAGACGACTCGACCGCGGCCGCACTTTGCGGCGCGGCGGCAGGCGTGGGTTTTGCCGCAATGGTAAATGTCGCACTCTGCGTCTCAACAACCTCCAGCCCCTTTTTTAGTTCGGCCGACACTTTATGCGAACCCTTAGCGGGCTTCCACGACACCGACACCGCCTGGGCCTCGCCGGCGGCGAGCGTCACTGGCACTGTTCCTATTGCGCTCGTACCCTCGGCAAAGAGCAAGGTTCCGGAAAATGCGGCGGTCGAGTCGTTGTTAACCACGGCGTTTATAAGCACCGTTTCTCCTTCGGTAACCGCGCTGCGCGAAAGGAACAGCGACTGCTTGGCAAAGCTCGCTCCAAAGGCGACAGCGGGTGCAAGCATAAACGCGGCAACGCCGAGAGCAACAACTGTCTTTTGCATGCTACTATTTTATCATGTCATTTTTTAGGTGGCTCATGCACCTTTTTATACCCGCGCAAGGCAATGTTTATCGTCCGCGCTTGCTTAGTCGCGGTCCTCTCATAGTGCTCCTTTCCGTAGTGCTCCTCTCCGAGGGAGTATTTGTTGCACATCTTATCGCCCGGCACGCGGGTAATGACTTTTTAGCGGCTGTTATAGAGAGCGAGATACTTTCCCTCACCAACGAGAAACGCGCCAGCAACGGGCTGGCAGCACTTAAGGAGGAGCAGCGATTGATACTGTCGGCTCAACAAAAAGCCAACGACATGGCGGCGCGCGGCTACTTTGCACACACAGGGCCAGACGGCAGAGAGCCGTGGAGCTGGATAGAGAGGGCGGGTTACGATTATCGCTACGCGGGCGAAAACCTGGCTGTGCGTTTTGTCGATTCTGGCGACGTGATAAACGCATGGATGGCATCTTCGGGTCATCGCGCCAACATTCTTAAACCCCAATACAGCGAAGTGGGAGTGGGGATAGCACAAGGGGTATACAAAGGACAGTTGGCCACTTTTGTTGTGCAGCACTTTGCCACGCCTTTTTTGGCGTCATCGGGGGTGGTCTTGGCCGCCGAGACAGGACCGTCTCCCTCCTTTGGCGACACGTTCGCTCGGCAACTCGCTCGTGCACTCGCCGAGCCGCGGGCGGCTACCGGCTTTATACTTGGGGGCATTGTGGCGCTTCTTGCACTCGCGCTCTCTTTTGCGTTCTTTCATCATATACAGATACAATCGCATGATCTTTTGCTGTCGGGTGTGGTTGTCGCAGGTATTGCCCTTGCACTTCTGGCGCTCAACGGCAGTGTGCTTTCTTTGCATACGGGCATCGGCCAGCCCGCCAGCGCATATGGGGCAACAGAAGGGTGGGGAGTAATGGTGGGGACTGCCACGAGCACCGAGCGGCAGCTATGATATAGTAATCGGCATATGACACATCATATAAAAATAGGTGTCGCCGTTGCGGCAGGCATTATCATAGTGGGGCTTTTCTTTGTATTCGGTAATCCTTTTTTGATTATGAACAGCAGCGCATTGAACGCGCCCCAGCCGGCGCAACAAGGGCTCGTGGTGCAGGACGAAGTCGTGGGCACGGGCGCGGAGGCGCGCACCGGCGACATGGTCTCTGTCCACTACACGGGCAAGCTCCAAAACGGCACCGTGTTTGATACGTCGGTGGGCAAGAGTCCTATCGAATTTACGCTCGGAGGCGGCTACGTTATCCCCGGCTGGGACCAAGGGCTCGTGGGGATGAAGGTCGGCGGTAAGCGCCTCCTCATTATCCCGCCGTCGCTCGGCTACGGCGGCCAGGACTACGGCCCCATTCCGGCAAACTCGACTCTCATTTTTGAGGTGGAGTTGGTGAAGGTTGGTTCTGCAGAGTAACATCCGTGTGCGCCCGATATCACTTAGTATAGAAAAAGAAATGCCCGGCTCTCTTGCGAGAGCCGGCATTTTGCATACGCCGCACGGCGATATTAAAACGCCCGCGTTTGTTGCTGTAGGAACCAAGGCAGACGTTAAAGGCATTCAGGCAGCGCAGTTTGGCGAGCTGGGGATACAAACAATCATTGCCAACACCTACCACCTGTACCTATCGCCGGGGCCGGAGCTTATAGAGAAGGCCGGCGGTCTGCATAAGTTTATGGGATTTGACGGGCCGATTATGACCGACTCGGGTGGCTTCCAGGTATTTTCTTTGGGCGAGGGGTTTGGTAAAAAGATTTCAAAATTTTTGCCGCCGGAGGCGCAGGTTCCCACAAAAGGGAGAGATGAACGGGACCCCAACTCCCTTTTGCAGGACCTGCGTGCTCCGGCCGTCTACGACGAGGAGATTGCGACTTCGCACGGCAAGCTCGCCATAATCGACGAAGAAGGAGTCACTTTTACCTCCCACATAGACGGCTCGCTGCATCGCTTTACGCCCGAGCGCTCGATAGAAATCCAGCACGAACTCGGCGCGGACATCATTTTTGCGTTCGACGAGTGCACCAGCCCTGCCGCCGACGAGGCCTATCAAAAAGAAGCGATGGATCGCACGCATCGCTGGGCGGACCGGAGTTTGAAAGCGCATCGGCAAATGTCTGGGAAGGTCAGACCTTCCCAAAAAGGTCTGACCTTCACGCCCGGGATATACGGCATCGTTCAAGGAGGAAAATTTGAAGATTTAAGAATAGAGAGCGCCACGGAGCTTGCGGGTATGGACTTTGACGGCTACGGCATCGGCGGCTCCTTTAGCAAGGACGACATCCTCGGTATTTTAGACAAGGTAAACGTGGTGCTACCAAAGGAGAAGCCGCGGCATCTTTTGGGGATAGGGGAGCCGGAAGATATTTTTATAGGTGTGGCGGCAGGAATAGATACCTTTGACTGCGTGCTGCCGACGCGCAACGGGCGCACGGGCGGGATTTATACCAAGCGCGGTAAAATCCAGATACCGAATGCCGGGTACAAAGAGGACTTCGGTCCGTTGGACACAGAGTGCGGATGTCCTGTGTGTCGAGAGCACACACGCGCGTACATACATCACCTCTTTCGCACCAAAGAGCTGCTCGGGCCTATACTCGCCTCGATGCACAATCTATACTTTTTGACCACACTGACCGCCCGCATCCGAGAGACAATCCTTAATGGGGACTTCGAAGAGTATCGTGACTCGTTTTTGTCGGGCTACAAAATGCGCTAGAGTAGCAGAAATGGCGCAGTTTATACTCAAGCCGACTCATATACCCGCCGGGGACCAGCCCAAGGCAATTGTCGCATTAGTGGCGGGGCTCGAGCGTGGCGAGCGGCACCAGACCCTGCTTGGCGTGACCGGCTCGGGGAAGACCTTTACCGCGGCCAATGTCATTGCCGCGCTGCAACAGCCGACCCTTGTTATCGCGCACAACAAAACACTCGCGGCACAGCTTGTGCAGGAGTATCGGGAGTTCTTCCCCGATGCGTCGGTGCAGTACTTTGTGTCGTACTATGACTACTACCAGCCCGAAGCATATCTGCCGCACAGCGACACCTATATAGAGAAGGAAGCCCAGATTAACGAGGAGATAGAGCGGTTGCGTCACGCCTCGACCCAGGCACTGCTGACGCGCAAGGACGTTATAATTGTTGCGTCGGTGTCGTGCATATACGGCTTGGGGAGCCCGGAGGAGTATCGCAAGGTCCACTTGGAGCTGCGGGCTGGAGCAAAAAAACATCGCGCCGAGCTTATCCGCGAACTGATAGGTGTCTACTTTGAGCGCACAACGGCCGACCTTACTCCGGGCACCTTCCGCGCGCTCGGCAACAGCGTCGAAATTATGCCGACCGGCGAGCGGGTGCTCTATCGCGTGGAGTTTGGAGCCGACACAATAGAAGCGTTGCGGGTGATTGACGCCGTAACGCGCCAAGAAAAAGCAACGCCGCACTCCGTGTTTCTTTTTCCTGCCAAACACTACGTGACTCCCGAGGAGGAGCGGGCGCGGGCGATAGCCAACATTCGCCGCGAGCTCAAAGAGCAGCTGGCCCTTTTTGAGAGGAAGGGCAAGCTGCTTGAGGCCGAGCGGCTTAAGCGACGGGTCAACTACGACCTCGCGATGATACGCGAGGTAGGATATTGCAACGGGATAGAAAATTA
Organism: Candidatus Adlerbacteria bacterium RIFCSPHIGHO2_02_FULL_54_18; assembly: GCA_001775445.1. GTDB lineage: Bacteria > Patescibacteriota > Minisyncoccia > Phycocordibacterales > SBAW01 > GWA1-54-10. The sequence goes on along the minus strand of MEWV01000019.1, from coordinate 6,300 downwards.
CTCGCGCCACTTCGACGGCCGCACGTCTGGAGAACCGCCCTATACTTTGCTTGATTATTTTCCTCCGGGTTTTTTGACGATAATAGACGAAAGCCACGTTACCGTGCCCCAAATAGGGGGTATGTATGCCGGCGACCGAGCACGCAAGGACACTCTTGTCGACTTCGGTTTTCGGCTGCCGAGCGCCATAGACAACCGACCGCTGCAGTTTGAGGAGTTTGCAAAAAAGGTTGGCCAGGTAATCTACACCTCGGCGACGCCCGGCCCCTACGAGCGGGGAAAGAGCGGAAAGAACATTGTCGAACAGGTAGTCCGTCCGACTGGGTTACTCGACCCGGTTATAGATATCCGCCCGGTCACGAGCCAGGAAGTCAGACTTACTGGGGCTAGCACCAGTAAGTCTGACTTACGGGCGTATCCAGGGCAGGTGCACGACGCTATAGCAGAAGTGGCTAAAGTGGTTGCGCGCGGCAACCGCGTGCTCATCACGACGCTCACCAAAAAAATGGCCGAGGATCTCAACGACTACCTTAAGGAGCGCAAGATTAAGTCGGCATATCTGCACAGCGATGTCGAAACGCTGGAACGGATAGAAATTCTGACGCGTTTGCGCCGCGGCGAGTACGACGTGCTTGTCGGGGTCAATCTTCTGCGTGAGGGCCTCGATTTGCCCGAAGTGGAGCTAGTGCTGATACTCGATGCCGACAAAGAGGGATTTTTGCGCTCCGAGGTATCTCTTATACAGACAATAGGCCGTGCCGCGCGCAACGCGGCGGGCCGCGTGATACTCTATGCCGACCAGGAAACCGAGTCGCTCAAAAAGGCAGTGGGCGAAACGCGCCGCCGCCGGACCCTGCAGGAGGAGTACAACAAAAAGCATGGCATCACGCCAACAACGATAATAAAGAATATTAAAGACATTACCGAAGAGTTGCGCAGCGAGCACAGCAAAGCGATTATCACCCTTCTGGAGGTTGATAAAGATCTCTACAAAAAGGACTCGCGCAAGTTTGTCGCCGCCAAGAAGAGGGAAATGGCCGCCGCGGTCAAAGACCTCAACTTCGAAACCGCCGCCCTCATCCGCGACGAACTTGCTGCCCTGACGGGGCACGGAAAAACAAAAACGAAAAAACGCTAGCGCCAGTGGCGATAGCCGGCGTAGGCAAGCAGTAAAAATGCTACACCTCCTACCCACGACACTTCGACCGGGATCACCCACCCCGCCGCATTAAACGGGAGTGAATTAAACGCGCGATAAAGGTGCATCAAGCCCACTATAGTAAAGATGACCGTTGCCACGCGCACAAACAATGATTTATTCATGCGCTCATTTTAACACCCCCATTATGTTACAATGCTAGTTATCCACCCCTCGGAGTAACCGGGGGGCGCTTCTGCGTGGGTGCGGAAGACATGCAGAAGTAAAAAATATTATGGAGGATTATATTCACATAAAAGGGGCTAAGACCCACAACCTAAAAAATATCGACTTAAAGATCCCCAGAAACAAAATGGTGGTGTTTACGGGTTTGTCCGGCTCGGGCAAGAGCTCACTTGCGTTTGACACCATTTTTGCCGAAGGGCAGCGCCGCTACATAGAGTCGCTCTCCGCTTATGCGCGGCAGTTTCTCCGGCAAATGCAAAAGCCCGATGTCGAGGAGATTACTGGCCTCTCGCCCGCTATATCTATCGACCAAAAATCACGGAGCAACAACCCGCGCTCAACTGTGGCGACCATAACCGAAATATACGACTACCTCCGCATCCTCTATGCCCGTGTGGGGAAGCCGCACTGCTTAGTGTGCGCCCGCGAGATAAAAAAACACAGCAACGAGGAAATAATCCAAAGTGTTGTGCAAACAGTCGCCGCGCACGTTCCAAAAAAGACAAAAAAAGTGATGGGAGTCGACATAAACAACGAAGTGGTGCGTATTTTTGCGCCAGTGGTGGTGGGCCGCAAGGGCGAGTACTACCAACTGCTCTACGACCTGCTTACAAAAGGGTTTGAGCGCGCGATGATAGACGGCACGCTCGTCTCCTTGCGCGAGCGGGTCGAGCTGTCACGGCACAAAAAGCACAACATTGACGCTCTCGTTGATGAGATTTTGCTCTCCGAGTTTAAGCACAACAAGGCGGCGGCGCTCGAGCGTCTGGGCGAGGCGGTCGAGCGCGCTCTGCAGGAGGCCGACGGCTTGGTCAAGATAGAGGCCCCCGACCCCTCGACAGGTCTTGGGGTGAGCACGCGCCTAGTGTCGACGAGGTTTATGTGCGCATATGACGGATTTTCCTTCCCCGAAGTGGAGCCGCGGCTCTTTTCTTTTAATTCGCCGCACGGAGCGTGTCCGGAGTGCAACGGACTCGGCACCAAACATTTTTGGAGTGATGAGCCGTGTCCGGTATGCAAGGGCGCGCGCCTGCGGCCGGAGGCGCTTAATGTCCTCCTTCCAACCAAAGTCAGACATCCGATGTCTGACTTTCAGACATCGGATGTCCGACTTTTGGGTGTGAATATTGTCGACGTGACAAATCAGTCCATCGCCGATGCCTACGCCTTTTTTACCTCTCTTGAACTTTCTAAGAAAGAGCAAGAGATCTCTAAAACAGTGGTCAAGGAGATAACCGCGCGGCTCCGGTTTATGCTCGACGTGGGGCTCGACTACCTGACGCTCAATCGCCGCGCAGGCACGCTCTCCGGCGGCGAAGCGCAGCGCATACGGCTTGCCTCACAGCTCGGTTCGGGCCTCGTGGGCGCACTCTATGTGCTCGACGAGCCGACTATAGGGCTCCATCAGCGCGACAATGAGCGGCTGATTGCAACGCTCCAGAACCTGCGCGACCTCGGCAATACTATTATTGTTGTTGAGCATGACGAGGATACTATCTACTCCGGTGACTATCTTGTGGATATAGGCCCGGGTGCCGGCGTACACGGCGGCACCATTGTCGCCGAGGGCTGGCTGGAGAAGCTCCTGACGGCAAAAAAGAACGAAAGCGGCTCGGTGACGCTTGCATATTTGCGAGGCGAAAAGGCGATACAGGTGCCCGACACAAGGCGAGAAAAGGACAAGGGATCACTTAAAATTAAGGGCGGGTCGGTGTTTAATATTAAAAATCTTGATGTCGAGCTGCCGCTCGGGCGGCTGGTTGTGGTAACGGGAGTGTCCGGATCGGGTAAGTCGTCGTTTTTGTATGAGATTTTATACGAAAATCTGCGCGCTCGGTTCGACAAAAAATATAGGAGCGCCAAGACGCATAATGCAGCAAAATTTGAGGGCACCGAACATCTCTCCCGCGCGATACTCATCGACCAGTCCCCGATAGGGCGCACTCCGCGCTCCAACCCCGCAACCTATACGGGGTCGTTTACCTTTATCCGCGAGCTGTTTGCCGAGACGGTCGAGGCCCGCGCGCGGGGGTGGAAGGCGAGCCGCTTTTCCTTCAACGTGCCGCAGTCGCGCGCCGGCGGCCGGTGTGAGGCGTGCGAAGGCAACGGCCTTATCGCGGTTGAGATGCACTTCCTCCCGACGGTCTATGTCACCTGCGACATTTGCAACGGAAAGCGCTTTACCAAAGAGACGCTCGAGGTTAAGTACAATAAAAAAAGCATCTACGATATTTTGCGGATGACAGTTGAGGAAGGACTCGAGTTCTTTAAAGATATTCCGGCGATACACGACCGACTAAAGACCTTGGGCGAAGTGGGGCTTAGCTATCTCGAGCTTGGACAATCGGCGACGACGCTTTCGGGAGGAGAGGCACAGCGGGTCAAAATATCCGCAGAGCTCTACCGCCCTCATCTGCAAAAAACGATATATTTGCTCGATGAGCCGACTGTCGGCTTACACTACGAAGACGTGCAAAAACTTATAGACATATTGAATCGTCTTGTTGCGGCAGGGAACAGCGTGGTGCTCATCGAGCATAATATGGACATCATCAAGTCGGCCGACTATGTGCTCGACTTTGGTCCGGAGGGAGGAGTAGGAGGAGGCACACTGGTAGCCAAGGGGACGCCGGAAGAGGTGGCCAACAACAAAAACTCTCACACAGGCAGGTATCTCAAAAAGGTGCTTTAGTTGGCTATGACTCTCGATCAGTTTAAAAAGAAGCAAAAGAGGATTCCGGATGCTCCCGGGGTGTACTTTTTTTTGGGGAAGAACAAAAAAGTGCTCTACATCGGCAAGGCCACCTCGCTTCGCGACCGTCTCCGCTCCTATTTTGTCTCCGAAATCGCCGAGGTGAGAAGCCCTTTGATTGCAAAAATGGTACTGAAGTCACAAAAGATAGAGTGGCGACACACCGACTCGGTGCTCGAGGCCCTGCTCTTGGAAGCCAGCTTAATCAAAACATATAAACCGAAAGCGAATACTGACCTCAAAGACGACAAAAGTTTTAATTACGTAGTAATCACCAAAGAGGAATATCCACGAGTACTCATCATACGCGGGAAGGAGCTGGCACAAAAAGGTTCTTCTCTTTCCCAACTGTCCTTAAAAACAACCAAAATTTTTGGCCCTTTCCCGCACGGGGCACAACTTAAGGAGGCGATGAAGATTGTCCGCAAGATCTTCCCCTACAGAGACACCTGCGTGCCCACACAGGGGAGGCCCTGCTTCAACTATCAGCTGGGGTTGTGTCCTGGCGTGTGCGCCGGCGCTGTTTCCGCACAGGAGTATCGCCGCACGGTGCGGCACATAGTGCTGCTGTTCCAGGGCAAAAAGAAACAGCTCCTTGCGGCTCTCAACAGAGAGATGCGCCTCGCGGCAAAAAAAGAGGAATTCGAAGAGGCAAAAGAATTGCAACGCCAACTGTATGCTCTGCAGCATATCCAGGACATTTCGCTTATTAAAGATGAGTATCGCGGTCCCTCGACAGCGCTCGGGGCTACTCGCTCGATGCGCATCGAGGCGTATGACAGTGCGCACCTGCGTGGCTCGTCAGCCGTGGGAGTGATGGTGGTGGTGGAAGACGGCGCGGCCGAAAAGAGCCAGTACCGCAAATTTAAAATCAAAACCGCTAAAGCGGGCGACGATGCAGGAGCGCTGCGCGAGGTGCTTGCGCGGCGGTTGGGACACGACGAGTGGCCTCTGCCGCGGCTTATCGTGGTCGACGGCGCGCGTGCCCAGATAAACGCGGCCAAGCGTGTGCTAGCCGAGTATAGTATGAGCATTCCGGTAGTGGGCGTGGTCAAGGACGAAAAGCATCGCCCCCGCAACATCCTCGGTGACACTGTTCTTATAAAAGGCAAGGAGCGTGATATCTTGCTTGCCAACGCCGAGGCGCACCGCTTCGCCATTGGGTATCACCGTAACAAGAGCCGCAGAAACCTCGTTATATAATCTGTATATGCGCACAGTCGTTGGGGTACTGCGGGGAGGGCCGAGCAGCGAGTATGATGTCTCGCTTAAGTCGGGAGCTACCGTCTTGCGCGAGATGGACGCTCAAAAATATGAACCGCGCGATATTTTTATATCGCGCGGTGGAGAGTGGCACCTGCACGGGGTCGCGGTGCCGCCTGAGCAGGCGCTTTTTGAGGTTGATGTCGCGTGGAACGCGCTCCACGGAGAGTACGGGGAGGACGGACGGCTCCACCGTGTGCTCGACACGCTCGGCGTGCCCTACACCGGTTCGGATGCCTCCGCCTCCGCGCTCGCGTTCCATAAACAGCGCACCAAAGACCTGCTGGCACAAAACGGCATAAAGGTGGCGCACGGCACAGTGGTGTCTGTGCCGCAAGACGAAGACGAGCAGGAAACGCTCGCGATAGAGATTTTTCGGACACTGCCGCATCCGGCGATAGTCAAACCAGTCGTCGGCGGCAGTTCGGTGGGCGTTGCCGTGGCAGACAGCTTTCATACCCTTGCGGCGGCATTGCGGCACGCCGCGGCAGTGTCCCCCGACGTATTAGTCGAAGAGATGATACGGGGGAGAGAGGCGACTGTCGGGGTGATAGACGACTTCCGCGGGCAAAAGACCTATGCCCTGATGCCGGTCGAAATCATTCCGCCGCCGAATCGTTTTTTTGATTATGAGGTCAAGTACAACGGTCAGACAACCGAGCGCGTGCCGGGCAACTTTTCAAACGCTGAGAAGGCAGAGTTAGAGCGCGTGGCCGTGCTCGCCCATCAGCTAGTGGGCGCGGCGCACTTTTCGCGGTCGGACTTTATAGTGTCGCGCAGAGGCATCTACTTTCTTGAGATAAACAGTGCGCAGGCGGTCGGACTCACCGAGGAGTCCCTGCTCCCCAAGGCGCTCCGCGCGGCGGGTGCCAGCTTGTCGCACTTTATAGACCATGTGATA
>MEWV01000018.1 GCA_001775445.1 Candidatus Adlerbacteria bacterium RIFCSPHIGHO2_02_FULL_54_18 | reverse complement strand
GCGCTTATAGACCAAGCGGCGGCGATGGTATCGCTCGGCACCGGCACCTCGCATATCGCGGCCCATTTGTGCACTCCTCTTGTCGTCTTGGTCGCCTGCCAGGGCCTGCAGTGGGTCGGCACAGACCAGTTCGGCGACGCGCCGATGAAAGTTTTCTGCCGGCCCGATGCCTGCCCAAACGGCCACGACTACTCCACCTATGGTCCGTGCATAAATGCGGTCGACATGACCGCGGTCGCCGCCGCCGCAAAAGAATTTGTATCCAAGACACATTAGACTAGACGCATATTTACCTTAACCATAACGGTCGTGTATACTAAGGCAAATGCCACACCAGCTTGAAACAAACATTCGTGTCCGCGCTTCGCGCGAAAAAATCCAACGGAAGGTCTTGGTGTTGTTGACTCGGCTTACTACCCGGTCAACAAGGATAGCCTTCGCTTCGGAAAAAATGTTGCTCAAGCATTTGGGATTCCAGGACGAAGATAAAAGAAAGCCGGTATATCGCATCCGCCAAGCGGTCAAACGATTGGAGCAAAAAGGTTTGGTGCGGTTTGAAAAAGGTTCTGTCGGTTGGCAAATACAACTTAGTGACAAAGGTAAAGCGCAGGCAGACAGGTGGGACGTGTTGGAGCGGATAAAAATTCGAAAGCCGGCAAAGTGGGACAGGCGCTGGCGTATTGTAATTTTTGACATTTGGGAGCGGCGGAGGGGAGTGCGGGACAAGTTGCGTATCCTCTTACGGAAAGCCGGATTTTATAAAGTGCAGAACAGCGTATGGGTGCATCCGTACGACTGCGCGGATATGGTCGTATTTGTGCGGGCACAGATGCACTTAGGACAGGGGATTTTGTACATCATCGCGGAGGGCATCGAGAACGACGAAAAAATAAAGAAGCATTTTAATTTGCCTTAACTATAACGACCGTTACTACTAAGGCGAAAATTGTGGGAAATAAGAAAAACGGCACTGAAGTGCCGTTTTTTAGGTATTGTGCCAGTTTTTTATTTGTTGGCGAGGTAAACTGCTGCCTTGTAGAGCGCCGGCATGTGGAGCCCCATGAACTGGCTCTGGTTGCAGTTAATGGCGACCCGAAGCTCGTTGGGTTTCCACCACCTCACCCCACTTGCCTCGCCGTCGCTCTTGGAGAGGTCAGGATCAAAGTCGGCCGACACTTCAACCAGGAACGCCGGCCCGAGCCATTTCTGCGGCGGCCCCATGCTCTGTAGGAAGCAAAACGGGTCGCAGCAGACGACGTTATCCTTCTCTCCGGCATATTCCCTGCCGGTGGTCCAGACGGTCTTGTCCTCGGCACCGATGATGAGTTTGGGGACAAAGTCCGGCTTGCCACACTCTTCCTTGACGCCGCGGATGAGTGCATCGATGACGCTCTCGCCGGGGTTGAGCTTCTCGCCCATTGCCTCGTAGGTGTCGTGGTAGAGCGGATCGTAGGGCGGGTCCTCGCCAGGGAAAATTTTGACAACCCGCTTTTGGGTGAGGATGGAGGTCGTGCCGTTGGCGTTTTTTCGGAAGATGACTCCCACCACGACGGGGGAGAAATCAGGCCATACTTTCTTCATCTCATGCTCCTGTGCTGTTGATTTTTCGGGAACTGTTGAAACTAGGTATATTGTATACCCTAAAATATGTTTTGTCAAGTGAAACTAAGGTGCAAAACAAAGGGTTTTGGAGTATAGTAGCCCTGTTTCAGGGCTTACTGCATATGGCTAAATCCCCAAAAAAGAAGGTGGTGTATGTCGCCATGAGCGCGGATTTGGTACATCCGGGCCATCTTATTAATATCCGCGAAGCGGCAAAGATGGGCGAGGTCATTCTGGGCCTCCTTACCGACAAGGCTATCGCGAGCTACAAACGCTTGCCGTACATGCCGTACGAAAACCGGAAGGTGGTGATGGAAAACATCGTCGGGGTATCGCGGGTTGTCCCGCAAAAGACGCTTGATTACCGGCCCAACCTTCGTAAGTACAAGCCCGACTACGTTATCCATGGTGATGATTGGAGAGTAGGCGTCCAGAAAGAGACCCGTCGGCAAGTGATTGAAACTCTTAAAGAGTGGGGCGGAAAGTTGGTGGAGACCGAACGCGAGATACCCTACCGCAAGGGTGTCATACCGACCTCCTCAACCGAACTTAATCAGGCGCTCAAAGAGATAGGCACTACGCCGCAGTTGCGGCTCCAGCGGCTACAGCGCCTACTTAATGCCCGGCCGATTATCCGCGGTATAGAGGCGCACAGTGGCCTCTCAGCGCTCATCGTGGAACACATATACGTAAAGGATGGAGGGGCGCGCAAGGAATTCGACTTTATCTGGATATCGAGTCTCACCGACTCCACGCTCAAAGGCAAACCCGACACCGAGCTCGTGGACCTTACCTCCCGCCTCGGAACGGTAGCCGACGTGTTGGAGGTAAGCACCAAACCCGTAATCTTTGACGGCGACACCGGCGGACAGTTGGAACATTTTCCCTATACCGTGCGCTCGCTGGAACGCATTGGAGTCTCAGCCGTCATTATTGAGGACAAGACGGGTGCCAAGAAAAACTCGCTTTTTGGCACTTCAGTCAAGCAGGTGCTTGCCGACCCCAAAGAGTTTGCCGACAAGATACGCGCGGGCAAAAAGGCACAGGTAACCCCCGACTTCATGATTATCGCGCGGCTTGAGAGTATGATCGCCGGCAAGGGAGTCAAGGACGCGCTGCGGCGCGCCAAGATGTATATAGACGCCGGCGCGGACGGAATTATGGTCCACAGCAAGGAGAAGAGCCCCAAAGAGGTTCTGAAATTTTGCCGCGCGTACAAAAAGTTTAAGCGCCGCGTGCCTCTTATTGCGGTACCTACCACCTATGACACTATTACCGAAGATGAGCTCCGCAAGGCGGGCGTCAACGTGGTCATTTATGCCAACCACCTGTTGCGCAGTGCGTACCCCGCAATGGTCAAAACGGCCCAGATGATACTCTCGCACGGCCGTGCGGACAAAGCATCAAGGGAGTATTGCATGCCGATTTCTGAGATTCTCACGCTCGTTGAGCGCAAAGGCAATGGTGCATCCTAAACAATTTATCGAAGCGCTTGCGCAGGTGGGTGTTTCTTTTTTTACCGGGGTACCCGATTCGCTTTTGAAAGACTTTTTGGCATACGTAGAGAATGAGGTGCCGAAAGAAAGTCATGTCACCGCTGCCAACGAAGGCGGCGCAATTGGTATCGCCGCAGGATACCATTTGGCGACTGGCAAGGTGCCAGCGGTCTATATGCAGAACTCCGGGCTCGGCAACGCGATCAATCCACTAACCTCGCTCGCGGACAAAGAAGTGTACTCAATCCCCACGCTGCTCATCATCGGTTGGCGCGGCGAACCCGGATTCAAAGACGAACCGCAGCATATCAAACAGGGCCGCATAACCCCCGCGCTCCTACAAGTGCTTGAGATTCCATATGTTGTTGTCTCTCCAGAGATGGAGGCGCATACCGTCACAAGAGAAATAGCTTCCATGGTAGGGCTCGCGCGCGCAGAGAGCCGCCCTGCGGCTATTGTCATTTGTGGCGGCGTGTTTGAGGCGTACGCCGCTGCGGAGCGCCCGGTACAGCATCCACTCACCCGCGAGGAGGCAATAGAGATGATAATTGGGATCCTCACAGGCCGGGAGATTGTTGTCAGTACCACCGGTAAGATTTCGCGCGAGTTATACGAGTCACGAAAACGCCGCGGCGAGGGGACACAGAATGATTTTTTGACCGTGGGATCCATGGGTCATGCTTCACAAATCGCGCTCGGCATTGCGCAGCAAAAAAAAGATAGACAAGTATATTGTCTAGACGGCGACGGCGCGACACTGATGCACCTGGGTGCGCTCGCAACCGTCGGCTGGGTTAAGCCGGGGAACTTCCGCCACATCGTGCTTAACAACCTGGCGCACGAGTCGGTGGGTGGACAGCCGTCTGCCGCGGCTGCGGTAGACATCGCGGGTGTGGCTAAGAGCTGCGGTTACGCGTCGGTGCTTACAGTAGAAAATAAAGAAGACCTTGCCGAGGCCTTGCGCACCTTGCCCGGAGTGCCGGGCCCCGCGTTTCTTGAAATAAAAGTAGCTCTCGGGTCGCGCAAAGACCTAGGCCGCCCGAAGGAAACCCCGCAGGAAAATAAAAAAGGGTTTATGGACTACCTTCAGTAATGATACAAATTGAGTATATAGGGGAGGGTGCGATAGGAAAGCTCAAAGAGGTAGTAGCATCTTTTGCGCTTAAGAAAATCTTTTTAGTAACGGGCACGGCCTCGTACGCCGCATCGGGCGCACAGCAGCCGGTAGAAGATGCACTCTTTGGCCTTGAGGTTTTGCACTATACCGATTTTGGCGCACTGCCTGTGCAGGAGGATATAGACAAGGGGATTGTAGCGTATAATGCTTTTGGCCCCAGCTTGGTGATTGCCACGGGAGGCGGACATGTGATGGACATTGCGAAGGCCATCAACTATTTTGCCGGAAAAAAGCCGCTCATAGCGATACCCACGACCGCGGGCTCCGGCAGCGAGGCGACCCGTTTTGCGGTCGTGTACAAAGACGGGCTTAAAACCTCGCTCGAAAGTCCAGAGATACTGCCCGCTGTTGCTATAGTTGATCCCGCCTTGGCGCAGAGCGTTCCAAAAAAAGTCGCGCTCGCAAGCGGGCTTGATGCACTCGCGCAATCGATAGAGTCGCTTTGGTCTCTACAGGCGAGCGAGGAATCGAAAGGGTATGCAAAAGCCGCGCTCGAGCTTGTATGGAACAATATCATTCCTGCGATAGAAGAGAGAGATAAAGAAGCGATCGGACAGGTAATGCTCGGCGCACATCTGGCTGGAAAAGCCATCAATATTTCCAAGACCACCGCCTGCCACGCGCTTTCGTACGGACTTACCTATCGCTTCGGCATCCCGCATGGCGTCGCGGTCGCTGTTTTTTTGCCCGCGATAATTCGTTTCAACAACGTGTTGTTACCGGAGCCGTCGGTGACGCCGGAGGCAGTTGAGAGATTACTCTCACAACTTGGTATAATTAATCTGTCGCAGTTTGGGGTTAAAGCCACCGACATTCCGTCGCTTGCCGCCGAGGTCAACCTAGAGCGGCTCGGTAACAATCCTAGGGTACTCACACACGCAGACATTGTGCGATTATATACAGAAATCTTATAATCTTATGGAATCCATCAAAGAATTGCGCGTCATGTTGCAGACCAACGTGCTCGGGCACCCGATACTCCAGCGGGTACCGTCCATTTACATTACGCGTCTCCTGCTTCCTACTCCAGTTACTTCGATTCAGGTATCGGTCGCCATGATTGTCGTGGGAGTATTGGCGGGAGCGATTATCTCGCTTGGCTATATATGGGAGGGTCTCGCTCTTATATATGTAAGTTTAGTGCTTGATGCCGTTGACGGCGAAATTGTCCGCTACAAGAAAACTTTTTCCATGCGGGGTGTGTATCTTGATCTCGTCAATCATCTCGTGGTATTTGAAGCGTTCTTTCTTGGACTCACGTTTGCCGTATCCGAACTGTGGACTACTCCCAACCTCGTGGTTTTGGCGGCCGGAGTCGTGGGCGCGCTCACGATGGGCATGCGCCGCGCCATCGGTGACCTCCCCCGTATTCTTTTTGTCCGACCGTACAGTGAACGTCCCGAACTATTTCGCATCCCCGCGACTCCTCCCCATACTCATACGGAGGCCGCGACAGCCGCGCCCCGCTTGTCGCCGCGCAAACTCTTGCGGGACATACTCTGGGGCGTTCATGAATTACACGAAGGAGGATACATGATCGTCGTTCTGGTTGCTTCGTATGCCGGAGAATTACTGCTTTTCCCCGGAGTGCCGCATTACCCAGTCCTTTCGTGGGCTGTGGTGCTTTACGCGACGACCTCGTGTCTGTATCTTATCCGGGAAATCATCGGCGGATTTTACACGATTGAAGACCGTATTGCGTCTTTGAGAGACTGGTTTGCCTCAAAATGAATGAGCGGAAAAAAAAGCTGTATATCGTATATGAACTTGAGCATTTGCCGCAACTTGAAGCGCGCTTGCGCGCGGGGGAGGAGCTTGAAGTAATTGCTCTTGATTTTGAAGTTGAGCTTGAATTGCGGAAGCGTGGCATCGTTTTTACACCGTTGCGCTCTGTTGCCCGCTCGTGCGAGGGGCAGCGCGAGCCGATAGAGGTTACCCGCATGGCGGCCAACGAGTGGTATAAACATCCCGAACTTGCATTCTTTGCGCACGACGGGATACTCCTCGGTGAGCCGCACGCGGGGCCGCTCCACCACTACTTCGGCATGCTTGTCTATTATCTCGTGCTATTTGAGCAGATACTCGCGCGCCCCGGCATCGGGCGTATTTTTATACCGGAGTCCTTTCATACCGTGGGAGTTGAGGCAGACCCCACCGCATACTTTAAAGAGCGGTTGCAAGTGGATGTAGCACAGCTCATTGCAGAGCGTCGCGGCATAGAAATTGAAGTAATTCCGGCTCTGCCTAAACGCGGTACGCGTTACTCTGCGTGGGTACGTATTGTGGAAACGGCAACTCGATGTATCATCGGTTTGCTTAATATACTCGTTACATTGCTACGCAAACCAAGACCTTTGAAGATACTCTCCACCGACCCGTGGGCGCGCATCGAGCCGTTTATTAAAGATATGCCCGATACCGAGCTCGTGATGACGCGCCGCAAGGAGATACCCCGCATGGGTTGGGCTATCTGGAGCAAACGCGTGCGCTTTCATCATCCGCTCGACTTTGCCGACCGCGCGGTGCGCAAGCTTGCGCTCGCGCGGGCAGAAGAGTTTGCGCGCGCGTGGGACGCACTCGGAGACACTCCGGACATCTCGAAGCTGTTTGTCTATAACGGCAGTTCTTTTTGGCCGGTCGCAAAGCAAGTACTCGGCTCTATCGTCAAGGACTACGCAGAGGATGCTGTTGCGACGATTGAGAGTGCCAAGGCAATGCTCCGGCGCTACCGCATCAACCGGGTCCTGCTCTTTGGCTCCACCAAGGGATACAACAACCTTTGGGCGCGGGTCGCGGAGCGCCTAAATATACCGAGCGTCGAGATGCAGCACGCGCTTGAGGTGACCGAACTCTCGCACCCATATGCACGTCTCTACTCGCGCTACCTGGCGGCCTACGGCGCCTTAACCAAAAAACATTACGAGCAATTCGGCGTCGAGCCGCGGCGGATTATAGAAGTCGGCTCCCCGCGCTTTGACCGGTATGCAGAGCCCGTGCCGCCCAGAGAGCTTGAAGCCGCACGCGCGCGGCTTGGTATCGACGGAGGACTGACCGCCCTGGTAACGCTCCCGGCCCGGGGTAATTCGCTCGAGCCATCAAGCTTCACCAGCCACAGCGTAGCGGATTCGGTTGACACCTTCGCCGGATTGCAGAAAAAATTTCCGAAATTGCGTCTGCTGCTGCGCCCGCGCCCGGGGCGGGACAGCTTGTATGAGCGGCAGGAGATACGGGGGATGTTTGCTGCGGGGACGTCCTGGGTGCAGGATGAAGACCTCCGGATGCTGCTTGCGCTGTGCGACTTCGTCGTCTCCGGCAACTCGACCGTGGTGCTCGAAGCGATGCTTATGCATAAGCCGGTGCTGCTGTACGTCCGGCCAATAGACCAGGACTTTAGGGAGTTTGAAGAGGCCGGAGCGGTCATGGTAGCGCGCACACCCCAAGAACTGTTGCAGCATGCGGAAGCGCTGCTTGACCAAGATGCGCGCACCGCGCTTGTGGCGCGTGCCGAGAGTTTTCTACAGCAGAACTTTGTGTTCAACGGCAAAGCGTCCACGCGTATAGAGGAGTGTATCCGCGAGTTGCCCGCACCTCGTTAGCGTGTTTATACTACAAGACATGTATATGCGATCATTTATCGAAGGAACGCAGATAGACCTCCGCCCGCTCACCATGGATGATGTCAAAGAAGGATATGTCAATTGGTTTAATGACTCCGCAGTTTGCGCATTTAACCGGCACCACGCTTTCCCTTACACCGAAGCACTCGCGCGGCAGTATGTAGAGGGTTTGCAGACCGGTAACCAAAACCTCGTACTCGCGATTATAGACAAGGCATCCGGCAGGCATATTGGCAATGTCTCGCTGCAAGCTATCGACTGGATGAGCCGCAACGCGGAGTTTGCCATTATCCTCGGGGAGCGCGAGTGGTGGGGTAAGGGCATAGGTGCGGAGGCCTCGAAGATGATGGTCGAGCACGGTTTTAAAGTACTCAACCTCCATCGTATCTACTGCTTTACGCCCACCGCCAATGTACCCATGCGCAAGATTGCCGAGCGACTGGGGTTTGAAGAAGAAGGTATCCAAAAAGAAGCACTCTATAAAGACGGTATGTTCCACGACGTCGTCGCTTACGGGCTCATCAACAAACAGTAACTATGGACCTACATGCCCGCACCCCACTTTTCCCTCATATGCAGTACTGCACGCGCTGCTGCGTCCCCGAGACCCTCGAGGGGGTGGTATTCGACGAAATGGGCGTCTGCCGCGCTTGCCAATCGTCCGAGCAGAAGATTCATATCAACTGGCTCGAGCGGGAAAAAAATCTCCGCGCCATCTTGGATGATGCTAAAGCAAAGGCCGGCAACAATTACGACTGCATCGTGCCTATTTCCGGCGGCAAGGACAGCACCTTCCAGCTCCACGTGCTTACCAAAATATACGGGATGAAGCCGCTGTGCGTGACTTTTAGCCACAACTGGTGGAGCGAGTCGGGGTGGTACAACCTGCAGAACTCCTTGGAGAAATTCAACGTCGACCACGTCGCCTTTACGCCGAACCGCGCGCTCATCAACCGGCTCGCCAAGCGCTCTATAGAGGGTATAGGTGACACCAACTGGCACGATCATGCGGGAGTGGGCGCGTTTCCCCTGCAGGTGGCGGTCAAATGGAAGATACCCCTACTTATCTGGGGTGAGGGGGATGCGGAGTCCTCCGGACGTTCCTCTTACACGGAGCAGCTCAATACGTTCGACCGCGACTACTTTTTAAAACAATCGGCCAAGCTTTCGCCAACACAAATGGTGGGCGGGGATATAACCGACCGCGACCTCTATCCATTCGAGGTCCCGAGCCAGGAAGAGATAGAGGCGGCAGGTGTATGGGGGATACATTTGGGTGACTATATTTTTTGGGATGATGAGCGACAGACGGAGTTTCTTGAAGAGACGTACGGCTGGAGGCAGACCGAAATGGAAAACACGTATAAGCGCTATAAGAGCGTCGAGGATGTCATGTCGGGCATGCACGACTTTACCTGCTATCTCAAGCGCGGTTTCGGGCGCGCGACTATGCAAGCCTCTTTGGATGTCCGTAACGGGCTCCTGACCCGAGAAGAAGGGTTTGATCTTATCCGGAAGCACGACCCAGAACGGCCGGAGGCACTCGACTATTATTTAAAAATTACTGGCTCTACTGAAGCGAAGTTTTACGAAACGATGCGCGCAAAGCGCTTGCCCCAGATGATCGGGGTGGATATCCCCGTTAACACGAAGGACCATAAAAATGCGGAGCGCATTATGCCGTTCCCCGAGCAGTTAATCGAAAAGTTCGACCGCCATGAATAGGCTTTTTATAGACAACTCTATAGGTGAGCTCATCTCGCGCGTGGAGCAAGGCGAGCTTTCTGTTCAGGAAATGGTCTCCGCGGCGCTCCATAATATAAGAGAAGGGGAGCAGTACGGCGCGTTCGTGGTCTATGCCGGCGACTCTCTCCCCAAGAGCTTCGAAGGCGCAGCGGCAAAAAAAGGCCTGTTGCCGTACATTCCTCTCGGCATAAAAGACATCTACAACACCACTGACTTTCCGACCCAGATGGGCAGTCCGCTGTGGAAGGACTTTACCCCGGGAAACGATGCCCGCGCGGTATACAATCTCAAGCGCCAAGGAGCGCTTGTGGTGGGAAAGACAGTGACTGCCGAGTTTGCGGTGCATGAGCTCGACAAGACTCTGAACCCCCACGACAAGACAAAAACACCGGGTACATCCTCGAGCGGTTCGGCGGTGGCGGTGGCGCTCGGTATGGTCCCCGCGGCAACCGGTACTCAAACCGCCGGCTCCATTGTCCGTCCTGCGAGCTTCTGTGGAGTGTACGCGTGTAAGCCGTCCTTCGGCACTATCCCGCGGACAGGGATGCTCAAGACTACCGATAGCCTCGACTCACTCGGTTTTTTTGCCGTGTACGCGGAAGACCTGCGCCGGATGTTTAATGCAATGAAAGTCTCGGGACGGAACTATCCTTTAAGCCACGCGGCACTCTCGGAGACGGCACGGCAACAGAAGCCCGCGAGCCGCCCGTGGAAGGTAGCTTTTGTCCGCACGCATACCTGGGGAGGGGTTCCCCAGTACGCTAAAGATGCCATGGACGCGTTTGCGAAGAAGCTTTCGGCGGAACCGGGTTTTGAGGTGGAGGAGACGGAGATCCCCGCGTCTATGTCGCAGACGCATGAGACGCACGCGACTATCTATAACAAGTCTCTCTCGTACTATTTTCAACATGAGTACACCAAGGCCGAGCAAATCTCTCCCATTATGAGGCAGCTGATTGAGCAGGGGAAAGACATCGACCGCGCCGCGTTTGCCGCGGCACTCGAGCGGCAAAACAAAATGATCCGCGACATGGACGCGTTTTTTGCGGACTACGACGCGGTCATATGTTTAAGCACTTCCGGCGAGGCTCCGCCGCGTGATGTCCCTGAGCTCCCCGACCCCGCGCTCATGTGGACGCTCACGCATCTACCCGTCATCTCCGCGCCGACCTTTACATCCCCCGCAGGACTGCCGTTCGGCCTCCAGCTCGCGGCGCGCAAGTACAACGACTACCTCTTATTTCAGTTGCTAGAGGAATTGCAAACGAGAAAGCTCCTCCCCAAGCAGGCTTCGTATGTTCAGTAAGCACTACCGGTAACCTCTCCGAAACTCTTGAGTTATAAGGTCATATGTGTTATTGTGCTGCGCGCCTATGACTAGGGTAAATAAAGTGATTTCAACGGACTTCCTCAACGGAAAGACGGTGCTCGTGACCGGAGGAACGGGTACCTTCGGGCGCGCGTTCGTCGCGCGCTTGCTTGCCGTGCCGGGTGTGGCCAAAGTCATTATTTTCAGCCGCGACGAACTCAAGCAAAGCGAGATGCAGGCGCAGTACAAAGACGAACCGCGGTTGCGCTTTTTTATCGGTGACATACGCAACACGGAGCGTCTAAAGCGCGCCTTTGATGGTGTGGATATTGTTGTGCACGCGGCGGCGATGAAGCGCGTCGAGTCCATCGAATATAATCCCACAGAAGCAATAGAAACGAACATCATCGGCAGCCGCAATGTTATTGACGCGGCGCTTGATCGCAATGTGGGGAAAGTCCTCTTTGTCTCCTCCGACAAAGCGGTTGAACCCATCAACCTCTATGGTGCCACTAAGCTCGCCGCGGAGAAACTTTTTGTCGCGGCAAATGCCTATGTAGGTCAGGGTGTAGGCCGCTTTTCCGTTGTGCGTTATGGCAACGTCATCGGCAGCCGCGGATCGTTTGTTGAGATGATAAGTCGCCAGCGGGAGAGCGGCACCATCACGGTAACCAACAAGGAAATGACGCGCTTTTGGATACGAATTGAGTCGGTTATGGACATTGTGCTTGAGTGCCTCCTTTTAATGCAGGGAGGCGAGATATTCGTTCCGAAGATGAAGAATATGGCCATCACCGATATGGTCAAACTGCTCGCACCCGAGTGCACAATGCGCGTTATCGGGACGCGCCCGGGTGAAAAGCTCCATGAGATACTCATTACGCGTTACGAAGCGGTGCAGGCCAGAGAGCTACCGCACATGTATGCTATCGCCCCGATGGGGGGTGCCGAGTGGCTCGCCCGCTACCGCTGCGTTCCAAAGGGGTTCCTCTACACCAGCAACAACAAGAAATTCCTTTTGAAGAAAAAAGAAGCAGCTCAACTCTTCGGGTAAGATAGAGGTATGATTCCCTATTCGACTCAGGATATCAGCGAAGCCGATATACAAGCAGTCGTTAAGACACTCAAATCCGGCTGGATTACCCAAGGTCCCGCGATAGAGCGGTTTGAAGTGGTGTTGGCGAAAGCGGCGGGGACAAAGTATGCAGTCGCACTCAACTCCGGCACTGCCGCTCTGCACGCAGCGTACTTTGCCGCGGGTGTCAAAAAGGGCGACGAGGTTATCGTGCCGGCACTCACGTTTGCCGCGACAGGGAACGCCGCACTCTATCTGGGTGCACGGCCCGTCTTTGCCGACGTGGACCCCGAGACCGGCAATATGCGGATAAGCGACGCGCGCAAAGCGATAACCAAGAAGACAAAAGTGCTCGTGCCGGTGGACTACGCTGGACGGCCTGTCGACCTGCGCGCGTTTAAAACACTCGCGCGCAAGCACACCCTTGTGCTGATTGCCGACGCGGCGCAGAGCCTAGGCGCCCGCTTCCGGGGGAGGCCCGCCGCGAGCGGCGCAGACATGAGTATTTTCAGTTTCCATCCCGTCAAATCCATCACGACTGGCGAGGGCGGCGCGGTGGTGACCGACAACCCGGAGTATGCCCGGCTGGTGCGGCTCTTCCGCAGCCACGGCATCACCAAAGACGCGGGACATCTCAAAAATAAAAAAGAAGGCGGCTGGTATATGGAACAGCAGGCGCTCGGCTACAACTACCGCATGCCCGACATCAACGCCGCACTGGGCGAAAGCCAGCTCCGGCGTCTGAAATCTTTTATTACCAAACGCGCCGCCGCCGCCCGCCACTACGACACACTGCTTAAAAATATCCCCAGTCTGATGCTCCCGGCGCAGGACTCCGTCACCAACCGCTCCGCCTGGCATCTCTACCCCGTGCGCGTCGACGCAAAAAAACGCCGGGCCGTCTTTGATTATTTGCGGAGCAGAGGCATCGGCGTACAAGTGCATCATATCCCTGTACACACGCATCCGCATTACCAAAAACTCGGATACAAAAAAGGGTCGTGCCCGAACGCGGAGCGCTTTTACGCGACCGCAATCTCCATTCCGTTGTTTCCCCGAATAACGCTCCGGCAGCAGCAGTATATTGCGCGCGAACTGAAAAAAAGTCTCAAAATATGATAGCTGTTGTTGATTACGGGATGGGCAATGTCGCTTCAGTGCGCAATGCGCTTGCACTGTTGGGTGCGGAGGCGATAATTACCGCGCGCGCGGAGGACTTTGAACGCGCGACGCATATAATACTGCCCGGCGTGGGCGCATTCCCCGACGGTATGCGGGAGCTGTGGGAGCGCGGTCTTATCCCGGTATTGCGGCGCGAAGTACTTGAGAATCAAAAGCCGTTTCTGGGGATTTGTCTGGGCATGCAGTTGTTGGCGGAAGCGGGTGAAGAGGGAGGCGACACTAAAGGCCTGGGATTTATCGCGGGGAAGACGCGCAAGCTTACTGTGGCGGGGCTGCGCTTGCCGCATATCGGATGGGACGATGTCACATCCGCGCCGGGCGCACGGCTCTTTGCCGACATTGATTCGCGTGATTTTTATTTTGTGCACAGCTATGTAATGGAACCAGCGGACTCGGCGGCAATTGCGGCGACGTGCACCTACGGCGAGGCCTTTGCCGCGGCGGTACAAAAAGACAATATTTTTGGCGTGCAGTTCCACCCCGAAAAGAGCCAGAAAGCCGGCATCGCTGTACTCCGCAATTTCATTAATCTATAATGCTTAAAACACGCGTCATACCGGTCATGACCATTAAGAACGAACGCTTGGTCAAGAGCGTGCGTTTTTCCAATCACCGCAATATCGGCTCCTACATCGCCGCGGTTCGGGTTTTCAACGCACGCGACGTTGACGAACTTATATTTCTTGACCTTGATGCGAGCGCGCGCGGGATTAGGCCGGACCTTTTACGGGAAGTAACGAAAGAGTGCTTTATGCCCGTGACGCTCGGTGGCGGCGTGCGGACGCTTGAGGACATCCAAACATTGCTTACCAGCGGTGCGGACAAGGTTTCGATAAATACCGGGGCGCTCGAGAACCCCGAGCTCATTGATGCTGGGGCACAACGCTACGGGAGCCAATGTATCGTGGTCTCGATAGATGTTGGAGAGGACGTTGCGGGCGCGGTTACCTGGGCTAAGGAGGCACAGACGCGAGGCGCGGGGGAAATTCTGCTTACGTCGATAAGTCACGACGGAGTTATGGAGGGCTACAATCTCTCGCTTATAGAGGCGGTGAGCAAGGCGGTACGGATACCCGTCATTGCCTGTGGCGGAGCGGGGCTTCCCGTACACTGCGTGGAAGCGGTCGTACACGGTGCCTCCGCAGTCGCGGCGGCGAGCATATTCCAGTACACGCAGACCACTCCGCAGATGATAAAAAAAGCGCTCGCGGATGCTGGCATTCCCGCGCGCCTCTAGTACTATAGTTTTATGCGCTATTGTAAAAAATGCGTCATGCCTGATACGAAGCCCGACCTCTCGTTTGACGTGGAGGGCGTATGCGACGCGTGCCAGTCGGCGGCGCTCAAGAACACCATCGACTGGAAGGCCCGCGAGGCCGAGTTTAAGGAACTGGTGGAGAAGTTTAAAAACAAGGACGACTCGAAATACGACTGCATCATCCCCGTCTCCGGCGGTAAGGACAGCACCTATCAAGCATATCTGATACGACAGTGGGGACTCAATCCACTCCTTGTGCATTTTGAGCCCACTGTGCGCACCGAGTTGGGGCGTAAAAACTTGGAGAATATCCGGCAATTTGGCGATATGATTGAACTGAAGAAAAACCCGGAGGTGTATAAAAAGATGATAATGGAGGGCTTCCGGCGCGTGGGCGACCACGAGTGGCCGAACCATGTGGGTATATTTACCTTCCCGGTGCGGCTCGCGGTCGCATACAAAATCCCGCTCATCATCTGGGGAGAGAACTCTCAGCTCGAGTACGGCGGCCCTAAGGCCGCGCGGATGAAGAACACGCTCGACCGCCGGTGGCTGGAGGAGTTTGGAGGACTCTTAGGCCTGCGTGTGGACGACATGGTTGGCGTGGATGGCATTAAAAAAGAGGATCTCGTACCGTACCGCTATCCATCTGACACCGAACTCAAGGAGGCCGGCATCACCGGTGTATTTTTGGGCTACTACTTTAAGTGGGATGCCCGGCCGCAAGTGGAGTTGGTTCGCACGCGCGGCTTCTCGGTTAAAGAAGATGGGCCGGTTGAATGCACTTATCTTAATTACGAAAACTTGGATGAGGCGACTTATGCCGTACATGATCTACTGAAGTTCGTAAAGTTTGGGTTTAGCCGGGCGACAGACCATGCGTGCCTCGACATCCGCAACGGCCGCATAAGTAGGGAGGAGGGAGTAAAACTGGTGGAGCAGTACGACGGCAAGCGCCCGCGCAAAGCCATCGCGGAATTTTTGAAATACTCCGGCATATCGGAGGCCGAGTTCGACAAAGTGGTGGACTCGTTTACTGACAAAGCGCTGTTTGAAACCGACGGGCAGGGGAACCTCAAGCGCGACGGAATGGGCGACCTAATAAAAAAATACCGCGACTACGCTTAACGCCAAGTCGCAGTATTGTCCTCTGCTGGGCCGGGGGATAGCCCAAGCGCCTTAGCAATAGCTGCCGATGCGGGGTTGCCGTCTTTTATGCGGGCAATAATTTTTTCTCCACGAAGTTTCTCTTGCACGAATTGCAGCACCATCATTTTTCCGAACCCTTTGCCACGCGCCTCAGGCGCGACGGTCCAAGACAGCTCTTCTATCCCATTTTCGTTATCGGCGCGCACGGTGCCGACGGGAGTTCCACCCACTTCTGCGACATAGAGCTTGCGGGTGGGCATCCCGAGTGACTTCGTGAGCCATGCAACATGACCCTCCCATGCGACCGGTTCGGTGTTGATTGAGTTACGACGGGTGTCGGGGTCGTTGCGCCACAGAAAAAGCGCTTGAGCATCGTCCATGCTTACAGACCGCAGATTTAGTGTAGGTAAGATTTTCATTTCACTATCTTTCTTTGACTTTCTGTGTTAATTCTAGTATAAAGTTGCTAGAAGGTCAATATCGAAAGGCAAGCTATGAAAAAACTCATCTCTATCTTAGGCGCTGATATCTGGAATGATGGGGGCGTGTGGCGTACAAACGGTCTCGACGGACCTGGTGACCAAAGCGGAGTAACCTTAGACCGATTTCGAGTCGTTGCCGGTGCTTATCTTGCCGAGTCGCAGAAGGATGTGACGCTGCTGGTGCAAGGCGGGTATGCAGAAGGTTCACGCCCTTCTATCGCTTCGGTAATGCAAAAAGAGCTTATCGAGTTTGGAGTTCCCGTACATCAAATACTGCTTGAGGAACAATCACACAGTAGTTATGTGCAGTTGCTCGAGCTACAAAAAATCGCCGTGCGGGAGCGGCCAGCGCACTTGCAGATTATCTCCAACGAGTGGCACTTGCCGCGTCTAAAAGCGATGCTCGAATACCGGGAAGAACTTTCAACGCTACACACTATGCACCCGGAGTTCATCGCGGCGGAGGAGGTACTTGTACGCGAGTACCCGGAGGAGTGGCAAGATACCATCGCAGCGGTGCGTAAGTTGCCCGCCGTGTTGGCGCGCATCAAAAAAGAGCAACAGGGGGCGGAGCAAATCCGCGACGGCACTTACCGGTTTCGGTAGGTGTCTTTTTTATTAAAAATAGTGTTGTATATAAGCATGAAGATAGCCAACCGCGAGGTGGGGGCGGGTAAGCCCGTTTTTGTCGTGGCTGAGCTCTCTGGCAATCACAACGGTGACCTCAAACACGCACTTAAAATAATAGATGCCGCGGCAGATGCCGGTGCTGACGCAGTCAAACTCCAGACCTATACCCCCGACACTATTACACTTAATTCCGCCCGCCCGGAGTTCGTTGTCAAATCTGCGAACCGCGCATGGAGGGGCAAGACCCTCTACGAGCTCTACGGCGAGGCGACGACGCCGTGGGCGTGGCATAAAAAACTTTTTGCTCGGGCAAAGCGGCGGGGGATGGTATGTTTCTCTTCTCCTTTTGATACAACGGCGGTGGTTTTTTTAGAGAAGCTCGGCGCTCCTATCTATAAGGTCGCTTCCTTTGAAGTCGTCGATATCCCGCTTCTTGAGCGGATAGGCAAAACGCGCAAACCGGTCATTATGTCGCGCGGCATGGCGACGCTTAAAGAGATCTCCCTTGCCGTGAAGACGCTGCAGAAATTCGGCACCAAAGAGATAGTGCTCCTGCAGTGTGTAAGCTCCTATCCGGCGCAGTCGCGCGACATGCATCTCGCGAATATTCCCGATTTAAAAAAGCGGTTTAAAGTCGGGGCGGGACTCTCCGACCATACGATGAGCAACGACACCGCGGTAGCGGCGGTGGCGCTCGGTGCTGTGGTCATCGAGAAACATTTGACCATGCGACGGCGCGACGGCGGCCCGGACGCGTCCTTCTCGATGGAGCCAAAGGAGTTTAAAGCCCTCGTCGCGTCCATTCGTGCGACCGAAGCTGCCGTGGGCACGCCTTCCTACACGCTTTCAGGTGGAGAAAAAGAAAATCTCCACTTCCGCAAGTCGCTCTTTGTTGTCAAGGATATAAAAAAAGGGGAGCGTTTTACTAAAGAAAATGTGCGCTCTATCCGCCCCGGCAACGGGATGGCACCGAAGTTCTACCGCTCGGTGTTGGGCAAGCGCGCCGCGCGCGACATTGCCCGCGCCACCCCCTTGCGCAAAAATCTTATTGTATGAATACCCAGAAGCGATACCGCGGGGTGGTCATTGGGTGCGGCAAGGTGGGTGCCACATTCGAGATGCATAGCGGGATACCCAAACCCGCCTCGCACGCGGCGGCACTCAAAGCCAGCCCTCGCACCGAGCTTGTGGCACTTGTTGACCCGGACCCCGCCGCGCTTAAAGTAGCGGGCGATTATTACACTGTCTCGACCTTTGCAGACGCGCACGAATGTTTGGAAAAACTGCGGCCCGACATCGTCGTCATCGCCACGCCGCCCGGTACGCACGAAGAAATGCTATCGCTCGCGCTCGAGCTCAAAACCTCCGCGATAATCTGCGAAAAACCGGTGAGCGATACGCTCGAGGCGGCGCAAAGGATGATTGCGCTCGCGAAGAATTCTGATTCTATAATCATAGTCAACCATCAGCGGCGGTTCCTGCCGCTCTTCCGCGCCGCGCGCGAAAAAATAGCGGCGGGGACGCTGGGCGATATACAGCAGATAACGGCCTACTACGCAAACGGACTGCTTAACAACGGCACGCACATCGCGGATGCGCTGCAGTTTCTGCTCGACGACAAAGCGGCATGGGCCTCCGGCATCCACAATGCTCAAAATATGGCCGCGCCTTTCGGCGGAAAGAACGTCGACGGCATGGTCGGATTTCAAAAGGGAGCAGTCGCGGCACTGCAGAGTTTTGACTCCGGTAGTTTTGGCATACACGAAATACGGATAGTGGGGAAGAAGGGCGCACTTTTTATAGGCCAAAATGGCTTGCGGTTTGAGTGGGTGCCCGTTAGAGACGGGGTCACCTTTGCCGGCGTGCGCGAGTTGGATTGGAAGGCAGCCGAGGCGCAGTGTGACGACCGCAGCATGCTCGCATGTACTCTTGCCCACCTAGTCGATTGCTTGGATGGCAAAGCTACGCCGGAGAGCACCCTCGATGGAGGGTATCATACGATGCAAATACTCGATGGCCTCTTGCAGAGCGCAATCGGGGACGGAAAGAAAATACTTATTTAATAACTATGGATACTGAAACACAAGGAAAGCCCGCATTGCTTGGCGGAAGGCCGACGTTACAGGAGCCCCTTCCGTCGCCGCATAATGTCGGCGAGGAGGAGGTGGCGGCTACGGCGCGGGTACTGCGCGGCGGGCCGCTCTCCGGATTTGTCGGAGTGGCAGGAGATAAATTTTACGGCGGCGCCGAAGTGCGGCGCTTCGAGGCGCGTTTTGCGCAGTATTTTGGCGTTAAGCACGCGGTCTCCTTTAACTCCGGCACGACGGCGCTGCACGGCACCATCGCCGCGCTCGGCATCGGCCCCTGTGACGAGGTCATTGTGCCTCCCTACACTATGGCCGCCTCGGCAGTGTGCGTAGTGATGAACGGCGCCGTGCCGGTCTTTGCCGACATCGACCCGAGGACGTTTTGCCTGGACCCAAAGTCCGTCCGCGAAAAGATTACCAAATACACCAAAGCAATTTTGGTGGTGCATTTGTTCGGACAATCCGCCGACATGGACGCGATTATGGCTATCGCCAAAGAGCATAATCTGAAGGTGATTGAGGACAACGCGCAGTCGCCCGCCGCAAAGTATAAAGGGCGGTACGCCGGCACCATCGGCGATGTGGGGATGTTCAGTTTTAACGTCAACAAGGTGGCGCAGTGCGGAGAGGGCGGCGTGCTGGTGACCAACGACGATAACTACGCGTTGCGCGCGCAGTTGCTGCGCAATCATGGCGAGTCGGTGGTGGACGACCTGCCCGGCTACGATGCAGGGCCTATTTTCGGGAGCAACTACCGCATGACCGAGTTGGAGGCCGCGGTCGCCTACGAGCAATTGGAGAAGTTGGAGCGGTTTAACGCGCACAAGGTCGGGTTGTGCGAGTATCTGACCGCGCAGCTTTCCGGCATCCCCGGCATCACAACGCCGCATATTCCGGAGGGTAATACACACGTATACTTTAATCACGCGCTGTTGATAGATGAGAGTAAACTCGGCCTCTCACGCGATCTTCTATGCAAGGCAATGGCAGCGGAGGGATTCCCCTTAGGCAAAGGATACGTCAAGCCGGTCTATCACTTGCGGATGTTCCAGGAACGGCGTGCTTTTAATCAAACGCATTTTCCGTTTGAGTACGACGGCTACGGCGGTGCTCCCGACTACCGCAAGGGCTCGTTGCCGGTCGTGGAGCGGCTCCACTTTAAAGAGCTCGTCGCCACACAGCTCTGCCAGTATCCGCGCACCAAAGAAACGATAGACCTTTTTGTCGTCGCGCTCAAAAAAGTACTCGCGCACCGTGATGCCTTGAGCGCCGCGCAATGAAAGACGGCAAGAAAATAGTCGCCACTATTGAGGCGCGCATGACTTCCACCAGGTTGCCGGGGAAGGTCCTGTTACCGATGGCGGGGGAGCCCAACCTCAAGCGCCTTATCGACCGCCTGCGCCGCAGCAAGTATATAGATGAGGTAGTCATCGCGACCACTGTTAACGTGCCAGACGATGCTATAGTTGCGCTCGCGGAAGAGGTAGGTTGTAAAGTGTGGCGAGGGAGCGAGGATAATGTCCTGCTACGTGTGTTGGAAGCAGCACAGTCGGTCGGAGCCGACCTCATTGTCGAGATAACCGGCGACTGTCCGCTCATTGACTGGCGCCATATCGACCGCTTGATTGCATTGTATATAGAAGGAGGGTACGACTATATGTCTAATATTCTTGAGCGCACTTTTCCGCGGGGGTTTGACGTGCAGATATTCTCTGTCAAGACGCTCGCGGAAGTAAACCGTCTGACAGGAGACCCGGTCGACCAAGAGAACGTATCTCTTTATATTTACAATCATCCCGAACGCTACAAGCTCGGCAACTGGGCCGCCGAAGGTAAGATGCGTCGGCCGGAGCTGCGCGTGACACTAGATACCACAGAGGATTACACGTTGCTCAACGCTATTTTTGAAAAGCTGCTCCCGCAGAATCCCGACTTTTCCGCGGAGGACGTGGTACATTTGCTTAATGTCGAGCCCTCGCTTGCCGCACTTAACGCGGAGGTCAAACAAAAGGACCCGTACGGCGGATATGTGTAAATATACTGGGATATGCTAAGCACCATAAAAACCATGTGGGGTGTCTTTCGCGCCTACCGCCGGCACCTCTTTTGGCTCGTAGCGCTCGGGTTTACCGGTGCGCTTTTAGAGGGAGTGGGCATCAACGCGGCGATACCGCTTTTATCCTTCTTGACCGGCGGGGACGGCGTGCCCGCGGACCCGATATCCCGCGCCATCGCGACAATGTTCGGTTTTTTGCATATCCCGTTTTCCTTCCGCTTTCTACTCGGTTTTATCATCGGACTCTTTTTGCTACGGGCGGTCACGGTGGCACTCTTTGCCTTTATCCGCGGATGGATAGTCGCGGACTTCCTCTCCACAGAGAGCCGCGAGATGTTCCGCCGCCTGCTC
>MEWV01000017.1 GCA_001775445.1 Candidatus Adlerbacteria bacterium RIFCSPHIGHO2_02_FULL_54_18 | reverse complement strand
AGCACCGAGTGGAGTATCGATGAGCGTATCTTTGGCAAGACAGATAGGGCACGTGCGCTGGTATCCCTGAAGCTGACAGAAGTAGGGTGGCGGTGGCTCGCCCTCGTAACCAACCGGCGATCCGCACCCTTGTTTGCATTCAAAGTCCGTTGGGCAACCCGTGTCGTTCGGTCCGCTGCACTGCCTCCCTATCGGCGCAGCGCACAAGCCGTTGTGACACAACGCTCCGGCTGCACACTGCGCATCGGCACTGCAGCCGTATCCTTCTTTCACTTTGCACTCACCGGCAATAGTGATGTGCGTGGGGACGCAGGGGGGATCGTTCGAGGGGCACGCAGTACCCATGCCCTGCGTTTCTTGGCAAAGGTACTGCGGCGAAGGGCAATCAGAATCTTTTAGACAGCTCCGCCCCGCTGAAGGGCAGGGTGCAAATTCACAATTGGGACCCGTTCGGCCGACCGCCGAGCCGTCAGAGCAGAGCTTCGCCTCTTGCGTGCATGCTGTAGGAGGCGGCTTGACAGTTCCAATGATTCCGGCGATCACTATCGGAATCTCAAGGGCGTCGTCGTTTTGAGGCAATCCGGAGGGATTATCCTTGCGCAGTATGAGTGAGCCCTTGTTGCTGTATGCATTTTTGTCGACCGTGAACGTGAGTGTGGCCTCGAACGGAACAAAATCAGTCGTCATCCAGTCGTTTTGTGCCTGCGCGATGCCCTCCGCGATTATTCTGCCATCCCAATCGGTGAGGACTACAGGGAAACTCGCTTCAAAAAACCAAGTGCCGCGTGCCTCTCCTCTAATAGTAAGCGGACTCGATATTGTCTGATTGGGGCGCGGTGTCGAGATGCGGATGAGATCGATCTTTTCGAGCTCGTTGCCTATGTTCTCGGTAAACGTCCGCTCGCCGTCGCGACATTGCCGCGGGTAGGACTCCATCACCGGATTGCCTTTCGCCACGCATTCTTCAAAGGTGGTGATGAGTACGCCGAGACGCGTACCAAAGAGCCACCACGCGCCTGCGGCGGCGATGAGTACCACGACGATGATAAGCGGGAGCGTGTTTTTCATGCAGGATCAAATCATCCCATACATCGAGAGTGTGGGCTACGGATAGCTCCTATCGTCATCCTCGATGGGTATAGACTCCCCCAAGTACTTCGGTTTTCTATGGAAGATGAGATTGAGTACGGCTTTCTCATTGGCGAGCGCTTCGCGTACATAGTTGCGAAAAAGCATGTGGCCGATGTCGGCGTTCACTCCGCTCGCCTCAATACCGAGCATCCGCGCGATAAAGACGGCACGAGGCAAATGAAAAGATTGAGTGCTGATGAGAATAGAGGAGACGCCGAAAATATCGCGGGCGCGATACATGCTGCTGTAAGTGTCGAAGCCTGCGTGGTCGAGGAATATGACAGCGTCCGGTATACCTTTTCTGATGAGATACAGGCGCGCCGGATTTACCTCGTTTTGAATAGCGGTGCTGTTGTCGCCCGAGACAAGGATCCTTGATACTTTCCCCGCTTCATACAAAGAGATCGCCGTATCCAAGCGGTCAATGAAGATCGGAGAGAGAATGCCTTCTGTCGAAACCGACGCTCCGGGAACAAGCGCCGTCTGTGCCTCTGGTGCATGGCTTACGCTCGCATAGATATACGG
Organism: Candidatus Adlerbacteria bacterium RIFCSPHIGHO2_02_FULL_54_18; assembly: GCA_001775445.1. Lineage (GTDB taxonomy): Bacteria > Patescibacteriota > Minisyncoccia > Phycocordibacterales > SBAW01 > GWA1-54-10. Next base: position 18,699 of record MEWV01000017.1, on the reverse strand, counting down.
CTTCGAGGCAAGGTAGATGACCACGTTCGTCGTGAGTACACCGACGACTAGGGCGCCACACGCTAGGATGACGATGTGCAAAAGCCGTTTCATACAATGCTAGGAAATGCTCGCCACAATGTTCTGCACGAGTTCATTAGATACCCAAATTATTCCACAAAGCTTCATGAATGGGAAGCAGCTCTCGAACTTTTTGCAAATAATAAATATAAGTACTGCACAGGCAATATCAGGAGCGCGCGAGCGCGATAGTGTGCACACCGCGCGCTCCGGCCGCCCGGAGCGCGCGGCGCGCCTCAGCGAGAGTGGCACCGGTGGTAGCGACGTCGTCTACCACCACGCACACGCGCCCCGCGATGCGCTCCGTTTGTACTGCTTCCATAGAACGCACGACATTACGGAGCCGCTCGGCCTTCGGAAGCCCTTGCTGGGTTTTAGTGTCGATGATTCGTCGCAGGGTATTCGGCGCATACTCATATGCATTGCCGAGGTGAGCCAGAGCCGCCACACACAACACCTCTGTGTGATTGTGTCCGCGCTGTCGCCGCCGGTTTTGGTGCATGGGTATAGGTACAAGCAAAGGGGCGCCGAGTTCCTCCGTGGCAAGCGCAAGTAGTTCTTCATAAAGGAGTATGCCTCCGAGCGCCGCCGCGCTCTTGTTGGCGCGATACTTTATCTCCCAGATGAGTGCGGTAACCCTCGGGTCGTGGTAGGGGAGACATCCGTCCGCCGCGCGCAGTGTCTGAAGCTCGTCAAGCGAGAGCGTGCGTACGACACGCTCGCTGGCTCGCGGCGGTACCACAAGGTCGAAAACATCCCGTAAAAGCGCGCGCAGCATAATGATATACTTATTGTAATGGCGTTTTCTCTATCGTCGCTATTCCATAAAGAGTCAAAAAGCGTTATCGGGGTTGATATAGGCACCTCCTCTGTAAAGGTCGTGCAGTTGCGGCGCGAGCAGGGTCGCGTCGTCCTTGAGACCTACGGCGCTATAGCGCTGGGGCCGTATGCCGGCGTGGAGATAGGCCGCGCCACCGCGCTTCCTGCGGAGAAGCTGGCCGAGGCGCTCAAAGATGTAATCCGCGAGGCCAACGTTACCACCAAAGACGCCGCTATCGCTATCCCTTACTCCTCCTCACTTGTCGCGATAATTAAGGTCCCCGCCGCAGCAGAATCCCAACTGGCATCGGTGGTGCCTATTGAGGCGCGCAAATATATCCCCGTACCTATCAACGAGGTACAGTTGGACTGGTTCGTCGTCTCCGACCAAAAAAAGCATACGGCGGACGGCAAGCTGGAGGTGCTCCTTGTCGCGATACATAACGATACCACCGCAAAGTTTCGCAGTATTGTATCGGAGGCGGCGCTTCTCCCCGGTTTTTTTGAGATAGAGGTCTTTTCTGCGGTACGAGCGTCGCTTGACCACGGGCTTGCCCCTGTTGCCGTGGTCGACCTCGGCGCTGCGACGAGCAAGTTTTATGTCGTCGAGCGCGGGCTTATCCGTGAGAGCCACATCATCAACCACGGAGGTCAAGACCTGACCCTCGGTGCAAGTCGCGCACTTGGGATAACGGTGGTGGTCGCCGAAGAGCGCAAACGCAAGTACGGCCTGAGCGGTGAGGGGACGACCGGTCCCGGGCTCGCACCTCTGCCGGCGGGGCAGGCGGGGGCAGACCTCAAACGCTCGCTCGAATTGTCGCTCTCCCCTATGATATCCGAGCTCACGCGCACCATCTCCGGATGGGAGACGCGCACTAATAAAAGTTTAAGCGCCGTGGTGCTGACCGGCGGTGGCGCCACACTTAGGGGTCTGCACGACTTTATGCAAAGCAAAATGACGAACGAGATCCGCCTTTCAGACCCGTTTAGTAAGACGCAGGCCCCCGCCTTTCTTGAGGCGATACTCAAAGAAGCCGGTCCCGAATTTTCGGTGGCGGTGGGACTCGCATTGCGCCGCTTGCAGGAGATAGGGTAGGAAGGTGTTGAAAAGGGTGCGCTTGCGTTTTTTCTCGCGATATACTTACAGAAATGGATCCTCTTCCGCAGTCGTCTTTTATACCCAAACAGGCCTTAAGTGCCCGATCGCATACAAGTATGGGGCTCTTTACCCTGCTCTCTCTCCTTATATTTGTTGCCTCACTCTTTGCCGCCGGCGCGGTGTTTGGATACGGCCTTCTCCTGCAGAATCAGCTTACTCAAAAAGACAGCATGCTCAAGACAGCCGAGGGCGCGTTTGAGCCCGGCACCATACAAGACCTGGTCCGGCTCGACGCCCGGATGAATCAGTCGCGCACGCTTATTTCCAAACACGTTTCCCCATCGGCATTGTTTGCCTTTCTTTCAAGTATTACGCTCGAGCGCGTTCAGCTGATCTTTTTTGACTACACGCTCCAGCCAGACGGCTCCGGCGCCCTCACTCTTGCGGGAGTCGCGGACACTTTTTCTTCGGTGGCGCTCCAGTCCGATCAATTTGGCGCGAGCAAGCTGCTGCGCGACGTCGTCTTTTCCGGCGTCAACGCAACGGAAGGCGGAAAGATAGGGTTTAGTGTCGGCACCACCATCGACTCGTCCTATATTTTGTACAGCCGTAATCTCTCCGGCAGCACACCGCCCCCGCCCTCCCCTCAATAAAATATGCGCATATTCATTCCTGTCCTCCTCATAGCCACCGCCATCGGGCTCTTTGTTATGTATATCAACCCCGCCTACCAGTCGGTACAAGGTCTTAGAGCCCGCGTTGCGGCGTTTGATGACGCGCTCACAAAAACCAACGCGCTTCGAAAGCAGCGCGATGATCTGCTCTCCAAGCGCAGGACATTCTCCACAGACGATCTCCAAAAACTCGAGCACATGCTCCCCGACAATGTCGACAATATCCGCCTCGTCATCGACATAAACAGCGTTGCCACCCGCCACGGCCTGACCCTTAAAGGGGTGTCTCTCGGCACTATTTCCGACTCCAAGGTTGCGCGCAACTCCCTTTCAATCGGTTCCTCGGGCGACGCGGTGGGTTCGGTGTCGCTCTCCTTTACCATCTCGGCCACGTATGACGACTTTCTCGCGTTTCTGCAAGATCTCGAGCACAGTTTGCGCGTCGTCGACGTCGAAAAAATAGGTCTCAAGGCCTCCCCGGGCGGAGTATATGACATTTCCTTCAGTATTCGGACCTACTGGCTCCATTAGTTCAGCAGAATTTTGCGCACATACACATATGAATATACTAAAAAACAAACAAGTGATAGGGGCGGCGGCGGTCGTGTTGCTCTGCGGACTCGTCTATTATTTTTGGGGAACGGGCGGGGTGTCCCCCTTGCTTACCTCTACTGCCGAACCGACCTCTCCTCTTTCTGAGGAGATACTGGCGACGCTCTCCAACCTCAATACTATCCGGCTCGACCCGAGCATATTTAAGGACCCGGTATTTATCTCGCTCACCGACTTCGGCGTTACTATCCCGGCGGAGCAGACAGGTCGGCGCAACCCGTTTGCGCCGGTGGGGCAGTAGTGCGCATAAACAACTATGGACATCCTCCCTTTACTCGCTGACAAAGGCGTACTTTCGAAAGAGCGCGTAGCGGGGCTCGAAACCGCACTCAAAAAACCTGATTCGCCTTCTGTCGAGACACTTTTACAGAAAGAGGGCGTAACGCTTCCGGACATACTCAAAGCAAAAAGCGATTACTACGGCGTACCGGCGCGCGAGGTGGGAGAGAGTTCGGTACCGTTTGACATACTCGGGTTTGTCCCCGAAGAGTCGGCGCGCCACTACCGGCTTGTCCCGCTCGGCGAGCAGGAAGGCGCGCTTGAGGTGGGGATTACCGACCCCGACAATTTGGAGGCGCGTGATGCACTCACTTTTATATCGGCAAAAATAGGGATGCCATATAAGCTGTTTGTCATCACCGACACCGACTTTGAGCGGCTGCTCGGGCAGTATAAAGGGCTCTCCGGCGAGGTGGGCAAGGCGCTCAACGAACTAGAAACCGAGCTGACGGTAGAAACCAACAAAAATTTGGGCGAAAAGCGCTCCGTGGCGCTCGAGGAGAACGACATCACCGACACCGAGGCAGTGACCGCCGACGCGCCAGTCACAAAAATAGTGGCAACAGTGCTACGGCACGCCGCCGAGCAGCGCGCCTCCGACATCCACATTGAGCCGATGATAGACCAAACGAGAGTACGTTTTCGCATTGACGGGGTGCTTATCACCAACATTACGCTTCCTCCCAAGGTTCATTCCTCGGTTGTTGCGCGCATTAAAGTTCTTTCAAATATGCGACTCGATGAAAAACGAAAACCGCAAGACGGCCGCTTTTCCGCAAGAGTAGGAGGCGGGGGTAAAGTGGATTTCCGCGTCTCCACCTTTCCGACCTATTACGGAGAGAAGGTGGTGATGCGTATCCTCGGGAGCCAGACCAAGGACTGGAAGCTCGAAAGCGTCGGACTCTCTGCACGCAACTTGGATCGTATAAAGACCGCGATTAAAAAACCCTACGGTCTTGTGCTTATCTCTGGACCTACCGGCTCGGGTAAGTCGACCACGCTTTATACTTTGTTAAACGAGGTGGACCGCGACAGTCAGAACGTCCTTTCGCTCGAGGACCCGGTCGAGTACACCATCGCGGGAGTGTCTCAGTCGCAGGTGCGGCCCGAAATCGGCTACTCCTTTGCCAACGGCTTGCGCACGACGCTGCGGCAGGACCCGAACATTATCATGGTCGGCGAGATCCGCGACAGCGAAACGGCCAACCTTGCCGTGCAGGCGGCGCTGACAGGCCACCTGGTGCTCTCGACCATCCACACCAACAACGCCATCGGCATCGTGCCGCGCTTGCTAGACATGGGAGTCGAGCCCTACCTTATCCCGCCGGTGCTTATTTTAGGCATAGCTCAGCGCCTGGTGCGGACGTTGTGTCCCGGTGGCGGCAAAAAAATGTCGGTCGAAGGGAGTATGAAGGAGATGATTACCAAAGAGTTTGCCGATTTGCCCGCAGAGTACCGCAAAGAGATCCCCGACTTTACGGAAGTGTATCGCATACAGCCCACCGATGAGTGTCCCTCGGGAACGCAGGGGCGCGTGGCGTGTTTTGAGGCCTTTGATATGACGCCCGAGTTGGAACAGGCGATACTTGCGCGCAAGCCGGAGGACGAACTACGTGCAATAGTGCGCAGGCAGGGCATGCTCACGATGAAGGAGGATGCTATGATTAAATCAGCCCAAGGAATAGTGCCGTTTGAGGAGGTAAACACCCTCGGCGGTGAGTTTGAGCTTGAGGATATCGCAGCGACGCCTCCGCCTCCGGAGCCGGAAGCGATATCGGAGGAGGGAGTGATTGCGCGCCCGGCGAAAAAAGCGCTCCGGTGGCCGAGATAGAAGTGTAGTTTTTGGTGGCACTACAACCAACAATGGCGGATTATAAACAAAAACTGGCGGGGCTCATTGAGACGACCATAGCGCAAGGCGCTTCCGATTTGCACCTCGGTGCGGGACATCAGCCGTTGCTGCGCGTCTCCGGCGTTATGACGCAACTGCTCTCGGAGCCAGCGCTGACTCAGGAGGACATGGTAGCTCTCCTCGGTGAGATGGCGGGCGCGGAGCGCTCTGCCGCTTTTATGCAAAAGCAGGAACTCGACTTTTCTTACGACTACGCCGGGAGTGGAGCAGCCGGTGGCGCGCGCTTTAGAGGAAACGCCTACTTTGAGCGCGGGCGCATTGGTATTGCACTGCGCCTTATCCCGCGCGCCATACGCACTCTCGCCGAGTTGCGCTTGCCGCCGGTGCTTGAGCAGTTTGCGACCCGCGAGCAGGGATTCTTTTTAGTGGTGGGCCCGGTAGGGCAGGGCAAGACAACGACGCTTGCCGCGTTGATAGAAAAGGTCAACCAAGAGCGCACTGAGCATATTGTCACCATTGAGGATCCGATAGAGTATCTTTTCGAAAACAAGCGTTCTCTCGTCGACCAGCGCGAAGTGAGGGTGGATACGGCCAACTTTGCCGTGGCGCTCCAGTCGGTGTTTCGCCAGGATGTTGACGTGCTGATGATAGGCGAGATGCGCACGCCGGAGACAATATCAACGGCGGTAACCGCCGCGGAGACCGGACACCTCGTGCTCTCTACTCTCCACACCAACAATGCGGTACAAACCATTGACCGCATCATAGACGTCTTCCCCGGTAGCCAGCAAGATCAAATACGCATCCAGCTCGCGGGTTCGCTCGCGGGCATCTTTAGTCAGCGGCTTGTGCCGCGGATATCCGGCGGACTCATTCCGGCGTACGAGCTCCTCATCAACAGTGTGGCGGTGCAAAACCTTATCCGGGAGAAGCGCACGCACGAGATACAGACGCTCATTGAGACCGGCGCCGAAGAGGGGATGATAGATATGAATCGCTCCTTGGCCGAGCTGGTTCGCGCGGGTGAAATATCGATAGAGTCGGCGTACTCCCGCTCCCTTTCCCCAAAAAACCTCGAACGTCTGCTCTAGTACACTACACGTATGGCGGAATTTACCTACGAGGCACTTGATCAAAACGGCAAGGCGCAAAGCGGCACAGTGAGCGCCGCAAGTCAGGACGCCGCCATTGCGACGCTCCAGCATAAAGGACTTACCCTCACCTCTCTGCAAGCGGGCGGGCAAAAGTCGCTCCTCGAGCAGATGAAAGGCGTTACTCTTTTTGGAGGAGTATCCTCGCGCGACCTCGTGCTGCTCTCGCGGCAGATAGCGACGCTCTTTGAGGCACAGGTTTCGGCGCTGCGGGTCTTCCGGCTTCTTGCCGAGCAGGCGGAAAAGCCGTTCATCAGGCAGGTGCTCGCCGAGGTGAGCGACAACCTACAGGGCGGCAACTCTATATCGAAGTCGCTTGAAAAGCATCCCAAGGTCTTTTCCGATTTTTACATAAACATGGTCCGCTCTGGGGAGGAGTCCGGCAAGCTCGACCAAACATTTCTCTACCTGGCCGACTATATAGACCGCAGCTACGAGCTCGGGAGCAAGGCAAAAAATGCACTCATCTACCCGGCGTTTATCTTGTTGACCTTCATTGCGGTGATGACGCTGATGCTCACGCTGGTGATACCCAAAATCGGCGCGATACTGGAGGACAGCGGCCAACAACTGCCGTTTTATACGGCGGTTATCCTCGGTCTGTCGAATTTTCTCGTCGATTATGGCATCTTTCTCCTCATCGCACTCATTGTCGGCGGGTACTTTATGTACCGCTATGTCGATACCCCGCAAGGCCGGATTGCATACTCGCGCTTTAAGTTTGCGGTGCCGTATATCGGCGCACTCTACCAAAAACTCTACCTCTCGCGCATTGCCGACAATATGAACGTGATGCTCTCCTCCGGGATTTCGATGGTTCGTGCACTCGAGATTACCGCCAACGTGGTCGAGGACGACGTGTACGAGGGGATACTGCGCGAGGCGATAGAAGGGGTCAAGGGCGGCTCGCCGCTCTCCGCAACACTCCTGCGCTATCCGGCCGAGGTGCCGGGCATCTTTGTGCAGATGCTCCAGATAGGCGAGGAAACGGGCGAGATGGGCAACATCCTCGCGCGGTTGGCCAAGTTTTACAACCGGGAGGTCAATGCGGCCGTGGACACCCTGGTGTCCCTTATTGAACCGATACTCATCGTTGCTCTTGCGCTTGGTGTCGGCTTCCTCCTAGCTGCCGTGCTCCTACCTATCTACAACAGTGCCAGCAGTTTGTAGCACGGGTTCCTCTCTAGGGCTATCCACAGGAGAGAGTGTCATAGGGGGAAGGGTGGGTATAATGGGGAGGCCTAGCGGTTGGGCGTGCGGCACCCATTACCAGTGTTATTTATTAATATAGTTACAGAATCTATCTATTATGCAGAAAGTTATTAAGGGGTTTACCCTCATCGAGCTTCTTGTCGTCATCGCTATCATTGGCATTTTGGCGGCCATCGTTCTTGTTTCTTTGGGCAACGCGCGCAGCAAGGGCGCCGACGCAGGCATCCAGGGCAACCTCGACTCTATCCGCACGCAGGCGGAGGTGTATGCGGGCAACAACGGCAACGTGTATGCCTCTGTGGCTCTCGCAACCACAACGTCTGACGCGACCGGTGCCGCCTGTACTGCAGCTTCGACAAACCTCTTCGGGGGCGATTCTACCATCAAGCAGGCACTCTTGAGTGCGGCAACAAACTCAGGCACCGGCATTGTGTGCGCCGCAAATGCCAACTACTGGGCGGTGGCGGTCGTGTTGAAGAGCGACACTACAAAGTCGTGGTGTGTCTCGAGCAGCGGTCAGGCAAAGCAGATCAGTGCAACAAGCCCGCTGACGGCAACCAACAGCTGTCTCTAGCCGTTCTTTCGGGCAACATGCCTGGCAAGAAATCCCCACCCCACAAAAGGGCGGGGATTTTTGTTGGTATACTGACCGCATATGATACCTTTTGCCCCTAAGGGTTTTACCCTTATAGAGCTTTTAGTAGTAATAGCGATTATAGGTATTTTGGCAGGTATCGTTCTTGTTTCTTTGGGCAACGCCCGCCAGAAGGGCGCCGACGCAGGCATCCAGGGCAACCTCGACTCTATCCGCACGCAGGCGGAGGTGTATGCTAACAACAACGGGTATGTATATGGTACGCAAGCAATAGACCTTCCGACGACCGCTGGCGCTGCTTGCGGCAGCGCCGGGATGTGGGCCGACCCGACGATATCTCAGGCAACAAAAGCGGCCACCAACTCCGGCGGCTCGGCTACCCTGCAGGGTTTCTCGAATCGCATAGCGGTCTGCTTCTCCACCAGCAACTTCTGGGCTCTTGCGGTTGTCCTAAAAACAGACCCCACCAAGTTGTGGTGCGTGGATAGCAACGGCAAGGCAAACACTATTAATGTGTCTTCTATAGATGCCTCTTCCGGCGAAACATTCGTAGGATGCTAGTATGCGCGCCTCGCCAAAGTTGGGGAGAGGGTTTACCCTTGTCGAGTTGATGCTTGTCATAGCAATTATTGCTATTTTGACCTCAATTATCACCATCTCGCTCGGAATTTCCCGGCAAAAATCGCGCGACAGTAAGCGCATAGCCGACGTCAGCTTAATAAAGCTCGCTCTCTCTTCCTATTACAACGATAACCTCTTCTATCCAAAAAATATCTACGCGCCCTCAAACACCACAGCAAGTTCAGACCCGGCAAATGGGCTTGCACCAGCATATATATCCGTGGTGCCCAAGGACCCGAGCGCCAACACGAGCGACAACTGCAACTCCACCGGGGCAAACGGGCTCACAAGTTGCTACCACTACAACGCCTTTACCACCGCATCGAGCGGCATTTGCAATGCCACAACGAATTTCCCCGTCATTTATCACCTCGGGACGAGTTTTGAAGACACAACCAATACCGCTCTTACCCAAGACAGCGATGCCGGTGATCGGCTCATTCCGCCCTTTTCCACCACCTATTATCCCTGCACATCGGCACCGGGCGCATTTCATGGCAATGCCCCCAATTGTACGGGCACTACCGCGGGGACTGACAATTGCTACGACCTGACCCCCTGATGGTTGTCTTTTCCGCGGCCGTGTTTGGGGCTATAGCGGGGAGTTTTCTCAATGCGCTCCTCTTTCGCTACAACACCGGCCGCTCGGTCTTGCGCGGCCGTTCCGGCTGTATGCACTGCGGGCACACTTTAGGCGTGCTCGACCTCGTGCCGGTCCTCTCATATCTTTTATTGCGCGGCCGCTGTCGCTACTGCTCCTCCCGCATCTCTGTGCAGTATCCAGCGGTCGAGGTGATGGTCGGCAGTATCGCCGTATTTCTTGCTCTTAACACCCCCGACCTACCCTCCTTCTTTTTTTGGCTGCTTGTGTGGATTATTTTGCTGTTTGTTTTGGTCTATGACCTGCGCCACAAAATTATTCCCTTGTCCTGCTCAGCGTTGCTTGCTGCACTTGGGCTCCTTCATGTCTATTTAGGGGGCTTCCAATTAGTAGATGCTGCCGGGGTTCTTTTGTCCGTTCCACTTTTGTTTGTATCGCTTATATCGCGCGGGCAGTGGATGGGGTGGGGAGACGGTATGCTCGAGGCGGGACTGGGGCTCCTGCTCGGGCTCACGGCAGGACTCACCGCTTTTATGCTCGCGTTTTGGAGCGGAGCTGTTGTGGGCATTGTACTCCTGTGCCTTCCGCGGGGATATACAATGAAGAGTGAGGTGCCGTTCGCACCGTTTCTTATCTTCGGCGCGGCGTGCGCATACTTTCTCCATGTTGACCTCTTTTACACACTTCCGACGCTCTTCTTCTAAATCCTCCGTTTCTGCCCAGAGCAGGGGGTTTACTCTCATAGAGCTTTTAGTCGTGTCCAGTATCATTTTTCTCATCACTACCGTTATTATGCTGCGACAGGACAAGTTCAACAGCTCCACCCTCCTGCGCTCTCTTGCTTACAGCGTGGCGCTGTCGGTGCGCCAGGCGCAGGTGTACAGCACCTCGGTGAGAGAGACCTCTCTGGGGAGCGGCATCTTTTCCTCCGGCTTCGGGGTCTACTTCCCCGGAGCGCTCGCCCAGTATTATGTTTTTGCCGACGCCAACTCAAACGGCGCGCGGAACGTGGGAGAAGACCTGCCGGGCTATAAAATAGGGAGCGACTTTACGGTCAAGGACTTTTGCGCCTCCGTTGTCGGCACCGGCGCGCTGCACTGCCTCTCCAGTGCGTCGGGGCCGACGCACATCGACACACTCACTATCTTTTTTAGACGGCCAAACCCCGACGCGTGTGTTGTCACTAGTACGGCGGGGTCCTGTGCGTTGGGAGTCGCGGCGGTGTATAGCGATGCGTACATACAGCTGGCATCGACCCACAATAGCGACGCGCGCAGTATCAAAGTGTCTTCCTCTGGACAGATATCGGTGTGCGCTCCAAACACCACCGCCCCCGCTTGCTGATATGAATATCCCTGCACACAATATACGGGGGTTTACACTGATAGAAGTGCTGGTGTCGGTGGCGATATTTTCCGTCGTGATGACTATCGCGCTCGGTGCTCTCCTTGCAATGTCGGAGAGCGACAGAAAGGCACAAACTCTTAAGTCGGTCATCAACAACCTCAACTTTTCCCTCGACTCCCTTTCGCGCGCCGCCCGCATCGGCACCAACTACCATTGCGACGCTTCAGTAGGGACGTTCAGTACCCCTCGCGACTGTGCGGTAACCCCCGCGTCCTCTTTTGCTTTCCAGGCGGGGGACAGCAGCACCACCTATTTTTGCTTGGGGAACAGCAGCACCTGCTCCACCACGGGGACGGCGATACTGCGCTCTATTGCCGGAGGCGCTCTTGTCCCTATCACGTCCGGCGAAGTGCGGATTTCATCTCTAAATTTTTATGTCACGGGCTCGAGTTCGGCTGATGCGCTGCAGCCGAAAGTGACTATACTCGTTTCAGGCACTGTAGTGGTGAGCGGAACGCAGACCTCCCAATTTAATTTGCAGACATCTGTGACACAGCGCGTATATGATCAGTAACATTTTAAAAAAATTATGTGCTCGCGTGCGGGGCTTCACCCTCATTGAGACGCTCATAGCAGTGCTCCTGCTGTCCGTTGCGGTGACTGGTCCTCTCACTATCGCCTCAAAAGGGCTCACCGCTACCCTGACGGCTAAGGATCAGTTTGTCGCGTACTATCTCGCGCAAGATGCGATGGAGCAGGTGCGCTACCTGCGCGATAGTGCGTGTCTTGCGGCAGGAGTACAACCGAGTGGCTGCCCTTCAGGAACTTGGCTCTCCAACCTCTCCGCGTGTAAGAGTGTCGACGGCTCAACCGCCTGCTATCTCGACTCGCTTGCAGTAGACCCCGCCGTCGCAACCGCCTGCAGCGGCTCCTGTCCTCTGATGAAGTATGACCCGTCGACTAAAATATTTCGTTATACAAGCGGGACGGCAACTCCGCAGCAGTTTATACGCTCTGTCTACGTCAAAAACGACCCCGCAACTCCCGACGAAGCGGCAGTAACTGTTACCGTAAGCTGGGTAGACGTGGCGGGGGTTACACACCGCCCCGCAACCGTGCGCGGAAATATATTCCGATGGCAATAAAAAATAAAAATAAAGAGTTAAGGGGGTTTACAATATTTTTTGCAATGCTTGTTGGAGGACTTGCGCTCGCCATCGGGCTTGCGATATACGACCTAACGCTGCGCGAGCTCGACCTCTCGCAGACCGCGACGCAGTCGCATTATGCTATTTACGCCGCCGATACCGGAGTAGAGTGCGCCCTTTATTGGGAGAACCGCTGCGCGCTGGGCAACTGTCCTGTCGGTACGGCGTTCGCTTCCTCAACGCAGTCGGCGTTTCCCGTCTCCGGTGTTTCTTGCAATGGGCAGGACGTAGCCGCCGTGGGGACCCCTCCCGCTACCTATGCCGCTCCACCGATCGGGTGGAGCGGCTGGGTAGTCGAGACGGGCGCAAGTTCAGCGACCACCACCTTTACTCTCTCGTTTGCTCCGAGCCAAACCTATTGCACTAAAGTGCAGGTTATAAAACAGGGATCGCCCGTCCAAACCACCATCATCTCAAGAGGATACAACACTTGTCTCTCTGGTGGACAATTGCGGCTCGAACGCGTACTGTACGTCACCTTCTAAAAACCGCCGGGTAGTTTATGATAGTGGGTACATGCCCGCAGTTCCCAAAGACGCGCGAGAGCGCTATGCAAAGCTTGTGACGGTTGTAAACCGGCACCGCCGGCTCTACTATGTTCTGGAGAGTCCGGAGATATCCGACAGCGCCTACGATGAGTTGGAGCAGGAGCTCCTGCGGCTGGAGGAGCGCTATCCTGCGCTTATTGCACCCGACTCTCCGACGAGGCGGGTAGGGGGAGAGCCGGTCGTCGCTTTTAAAAAAGTACGGCACAGCGTGGCACAATGGTCTTTTAATGATGCGTTCAGCGAAGAGGATATCCGTGATTTTGATGCGCGGGTAAAGCGCATGTTGAAAATCCCGAGCATGGTCGAGGAACTCGGTGAGGCGGGGAAAGTCTCCTACACCTGTGAGCTCAAAATTGACGGGCTAAAAGTCGTACTTACTTATGAAAAAGGGGCACTCTCTGTTGCCGCCACGCGCGGCGACGGCGCGGTCGGAGAGGAAGTGACGCACAATGTACGTACCATCGGCTCGGTGCCGCTTACACTCGAGCGTTCTGTCGACATAGTCGTTGAGGGGGAAGTGTGGATGAGCAAGCAGAGTTTAAAAGACATAAACGCTCTTCGAAGATCTCAAAACGAAAAACTGCCTCTTTTTGCCAATCCGCGCAATGCGGCCGCGGGCGCTATCCGCCAGCTCGACCCGGCTGTCGCCGCCTCCCGCAAACTCGACACTTTTATATATGACATTGCACAGTTGCGCGGTGGCCTGCCGCCGACACAGTGGGAGGAACTCACAGTACTGCGCGAGCTGGGGTTCAAGGTCAACCCGCACTGTGAGCTCGCGGGCTCCGTCGAGGAGGTTATAGCGTATTGGAAAAAATGGAAAAAAAAGGCGCCCACCGAGCACTATGCGATAGACGGCATTGTGATTAAGGTTAATGATCGCGCGCGGCAGGAGATGCTTGGCTACACGGGCAAGGCACCGCGTTTTGCGGTGGCGTGGAAGTTCCCCGCAGAGCAGGTGACCACCGTAGTCGAGGATATTGTTCTGCAGGTGGGCCGCACCGGCGTACTCACCCCCGTGGCGCACTTGAGGCCGGTCTTGGTGGCCGGCTCAACAGTGTCGCGCGCAACCTTGCACAACGAAGACGAAATTAAGCGGCTTGATGTGCGGGTGGGGGACACGGTTATCTTGCAGAAGGCGGGCGATGTAATCCCGGATATTATGCGGGTGCTCACTGAGTTGCGGCCCCCCGGCACAAAACCTTACCGCTGGCCAGCCCGTGTTGCGGAATGTGGGGGAGGTGGCGAGGTAGAGCGCATACCAGGACAAGCGGCATGGCGATGTGTCGCCAAAAACTCTTTTGCCGTGGTGCGGCGCACGCTGCGCTATTTTGCCTCGCGCGGCGCACTCAACATTGAGGGGCTGGGGCCCAGCACGGTAGACGCTTTGCTCGAAAAGGGTCTAGTGTCTCACGTTGATGATTTTTTTACCTTGCGCGAGGGTGATGTACTGGAGCTCGAGGGCTTCGCGGAAGTATCTGCCAAGAAATTAATTGAGTCGATACAAAAAGCGGCACAGAGGGTACCTCTCTCGCGCCTGTTGACGGGGCTTTCCCTGCCGCATGTGGGCGAAGAAACGGCCATACTCCTTGCGCAGAATTTTAAAACAATAGATGAGCTTGCAGACGCAAGTGTGGAAGAACTCGAAGCCATAGACGGCATCGGCCCCATCGTTGCGCAAGCGCTTGTGGAGTGGTGTGCCGAAAAAGAAAATAAAAATCTTATTAATCGTCTCAAAAAAGTTTTGTACATAGTGTCGGAAAAATCCTCGGAGAAAAATAACCTCCCGTTTGCCGGCAAAACTTTCGTGCTGACGGGAGGCCTCGCCTCCCTGAGTCGCGACGAGGCCAAAGAAAAGATACGAAAGTCCGGCGGCAGCATCTCTTCGAGTGTTTCCAAAAAAACCGATTATGTGGTGGCGGGGGAGGAAGCGGGCTTAAAACTGGATAAAGCCCGCGCGTTCCGTATAAAAATCCTCTCCGAAGAGGAGTTTCTAAAGCTTATCGCGTAGTGTAAGATTGCACTATGATTTCACGGGAAGAAGTTTTAAAATTGGCCGAATTGGCCAGGATTAAGGTTGGAGAAGGAGAAATTGCCCGTCTACAAAAGGACATTTCGGATATTTTAGAGTATGTCGAGACGGTTTCTACCGTCAAGATTCCGAACAGTTTAACTGAGAGGGATGGGGTGCCGCCCCTACGCAACGTGATGCGCGAGGATACGCCACGCTCGACGGGAGACCCACTGTCGGGGAAGGAGGATGCGCTGCGCGCGGCCTTTCCAAAAAAAGAAAACGGCTATAATGTCGTGCGCAAAATAATACAAAAAGATGAGTAATCTGAACGAACTTTCCATAACTGATGCTGCAAAAAAATTGCAGACGGGAGAAATCACTGCGGTTGATTTAGCCCGCGCGTGTCTTGAGGAGATTGAAAAAGAAAGACCTGCAGGGAAATGCGATCGTCTCAACGCTTTTCTTGAAGTGTTCGATGATGTTATAGCTCAAGCCGAAGAAGCCGACAAGCGCCGCACGGCGGGGGAGAACCACCCTTTGCTCGGCATTCCGCTCGCGATTAAAGACAACATTTTGATAGAGGGAAGAAGAGCGAGTGCTGCGTCAAAAATGTTGGAGAATTACGTCGCGACTTATGACGCGACGGTGATTAAAAAATTAAAAGAAGCGGGGGCTGTCTTCCTCGGCCGCACCAATATGGACGAGTTTGCTCTCGGTAGTTCTACCGAAAATTCCGCTTTTGGAGTTACAAAAAATCCGCACGACGAGTCGCGCGTACCCGGTGGTTCCTCCGGCGGCTCTGCGGCGGCGGTTGCCGCACACATGGCGCTCGGCGCGCTCGGCACCGACACCGGCGGCTCTATACGAGAGCCGGCGAGCTTCTGCGGCGTGGTGGGGCTTAAACCCACCTACGGCGCGGTCTCGCGCTTTGGGCTCATTGCAATGGGTTCCTCGCTCGATCAGGCCGGCCCACTTACCCGAAGCGTCGAAGATGCAGAGCTCCTCTTCACTGTTATACGAGGCAGGGACACACTCGATAGTACTACTGTGGACGAGACATTTTATAAAAAACGATCGGGTGGGCGGCGCATCGGAGTGCCCCGCCGTCTGCTGGAAAGCGGTCTTGAAACAGACGTTATACAAAAGTTTGAAAAATCGCTCGATGTGATGCGCTCGAAGGGATATGAAATTATTGATGTCGAGTTGCCACTCGCGGATCTTGCGCTTGCGGTCTACTACATAATTATGCAGGCTGAAGTGTCGAGCAACTTGGCGCGCTTCGACGGCGTGCGTTACGGCTTGTCGCTCAAAGGGGAGTCTCTTATCGATGATTATGCAAAAACACGAGGTGAAGGGTTTGGCCACGAGGCGCGCCGCAGGATTATGCTCGGGACATACGTTCTCTCCTCCGGCTACTATGACGCATATTTTGGAAAAGCGACCGTCGCGCGAGAGGCACTTAGGCGCGAAGTCGCCGGAGTGCTGGAGCAGGTTGAGGTGATAGCGACTCCAACCACTACCTCGCCCGCAACGAAGCTGGGAGAGAAGACCGACAACCCTCTTTCTATGTATCTGCTCGACATCCTTACGGTCACCGCCAATCTCACCGGCAACCCCGCCATCTCCTTACCAATGGGTACCGTGGAGAGAGACGGCACACAACTTCCGGTCGGCCTGCAATTTACCGCCGCGCATGGGGATGAGAATGCGCTGTTTGCCGCTGGGCGTGCGGTAGAATAGGGGGGTGGGCAGCGTCGATTTTCTTAATGTAGAGTACCTGCTCGTACGCTCGTACGAGTTTATTTCGGGGTTTCAGAGTGCGCTTCAAAACTCCCCCGACTGGTTTGGCTCCTTTGTGAATATCACCATCATCATCGGGATGATGCTCTCGTTCTTTCTTATTGCTCTTATCGTATACGCGCGGATTATGCTCCTACAGACCGAGCATGAGGGCTTCCATACGATGGAAGAGCGTGAGCATGAGCATCATGCCGCCGAGGTCGAGTCGACAGGCAAGGATGATAGGTGGGAGCGTATTGTGGCACTCGCGAGCACGGGGTCAGAAAGCGACTGGCGCCGCGCGATACTCGAGGCCGATATTATGCTCGGCGATGTTTTGTTGGCTCAAGGATACGAAGGTGCAAGCGTGGGTGAGCAGCTGAAGATGGCCAACCCAATACAAATGACTACGCTCGATCTAGCGTGGAAGGCGCACAAAGTGCGCAACGACATTGCGCACGGCGGCGAGAGCTACACGCTCGACGAGCGCGACATGCGCACGGCTGTCGACTACTACAAACGTGTGTTTGAGGAACTGGGTGCGGTTTGAAATTTCTTTAAAATAGTAGTAGCATAGAGGGTATATAGCGGGGTGGAGCAGTAGTAGCTCGTCAGGCTCATAACCTGAAGGTCGCGGGTGCAATTCCCGCCCCCGCAACACGGTTGTTAGTTTTGGTGTGTGGCGTTGAAGAAGAGTCCTAAAAATGCTACTTTAGCAACACGTCCGCTGTCGGGCGCGGCACGTCGGCGTAGCTCAGGTAGTTAGAGCATGGGACTCATAAACCCAAGGTCGAAGGTGCAAGTCCTTCCGCCGACACAGGTAGAAAATTCTGTATTTTTAAGCTACAATCGCTGTGTTTGCGGGAGTAGCTCAACTGGTTAGAGCGCCGCCCTGTCACGGCGGAGGTTGCGGGTTCAAGTCCCGTCTCTCGCGCAGAAAAAATCCCCGCAAGGGGATTTTTGCGTAGCGAGAGCGGCTAGTGCACTGCTGCCCTAGCCGAGGGACTTGAAAGGCGCAGCGATGCCCTGCAATGGCAGGGCCGCGAGCCGGGGTCGCGAGCGAATTCTGCGACGGCAGAATTCGACTTGTGGCCAAGCCCGTCTCTCGCGCAAAGGTACATTGTTGGAACCTAGTATATACTTGCTCTATAGGTTTAATAATTTATTTTCTATATGAATACCAAGATCATTTTAGGTATTATGGCTATGGTCGCTGTAATAGGCGGAGGGGGATATGTTTACTCTCAAAACAACCCAAGCGTTGATCGTTTTTGGAAAGAAGTTGCAGAAAAAAGAGCTGAACGAAATCTGGAAATAGTGGAAAGAAAAACAGAGGGTCAGGTCACCTCCGTCGCTAAGGGATGGTCACAATACACAAGTGACGAGGGCCCCAGCTTTTCATATCCGTCAAACTGGAAACTAATGGAACAAAAACATCGAGGCTTTCCCGATCTGACGTCAGTAGAGGTTGAAGGAGATGGGTATGTAGTTGAATTCACAACAATAGGGAAGGGATTTCCTAGTGAGGACAATACCCAGGTTGGTGAGTATGTGGTAGCTGGCAAAAAAACAAAAATACTAGAAAATAAATACGATACAGGTTTTTTGCTAGGGATAGGCACATTTTGTGATAGTTGGAGTGTGAGAATTTCGAGCCCCTCGTTGTCTAAAGAGGTCACCGATAAAATCTTAGCCTCGGTCGAGTGTTCGGTAGACTAAGCTCAGACAAATTTGGAATAAAGACCGGGCATGAATGCTCTCGTATCCTGGTTCCAACAGCGTCCACGAGGTCGCGCATATAAAATTGAAAAAAGGGCAAAAATACGTTACTCTGCGAGGGTTATCGCCGAAGTAGCTCAGTTGGTAGAGCAGCTCCATGGTAAGGAGCAGGTCGCCGGTTCGATCCCGGCCTTCGGCTCCCGATTTATAATCGGAAGTTCGCCAGCGTAGCTCAGTTGGTAGAGCATCTCACTCGTAACGAGAAGGTCGTCGGTTCAATCCCGACCGCTGGCTCCAAATGGAAAAAGAAAAGATTGCCGAAAGGATAAAAGAGATAGAGGCGGCTATGCAACAGCCGCATTTTTGGTCTGACAAAGACGGCGCGCAGGCGATGATAAAAGAACTCCACGATTTAAAAACGGAAGCGGAGGGAGGTAGCGCATACGACCGCGGGGGAGCGATACTCTCGCTTGTTGCCGGCGCCGGCGGCGACGATGCCGAGGACTTTG
>MEWV01000016.1:21920-22161 GCA_001775445.1 Candidatus Adlerbacteria bacterium RIFCSPHIGHO2_02_FULL_54_18 | reverse complement strand
TGGCGGCGTTAGATAGCGAGCAGGATAAAGCGAGAGAGGACGCATGGGCAGAAGTTAGTGTTTTGAAAGAGCAGTTAGCGAGCGTAGAAACAAAGTTAGCAAAACTCCTTGATGTCTATTTAGCAGATGCCTTATCCACAGAAGAATACGCCGCTAAAAAACAAAGTTTGCTGTCTCAAAAAATGTTGTTGAGCGAGAAAATAACCAATTTTGAGACAAAAGGGTTGTCTTGGCTCGAACC
>MEWV01000016.1:0-21889 GCA_001775445.1 Candidatus Adlerbacteria bacterium RIFCSPHIGHO2_02_FULL_54_18 | reverse complement strand
GCCGCTAATCTGCTTTCCTCTCCCAATCCGATTGCAATGACAACATTTCTGAAAAACATCGGCTCGAACCATATTTTAGAAAATCGCCAATTCGTTTTTGCCCCCAAAATCCAATATGAATTAGTCGCCGAGCGAAGCGAGGCGAACCTTTCAAGCTTGCGAATTCCTTTCTGGTGCTCTCGGCAGGAATCGAACCTGCATCACCTCC
This sequence comes from Candidatus Adlerbacteria bacterium RIFCSPHIGHO2_02_FULL_54_18, assembly GCA_001775445.1. GTDB lineage: Bacteria > Patescibacteriota > Minisyncoccia > Phycocordibacterales > SBAW01 > GWA1-54-10. The sequence goes on along the minus strand of MEWV01000016.1, from coordinate 21,681 downwards.
TTCGGAGGGAGATATTCTATCCATTGAACTACGAGAGCGAGACCCTACAATAACAAAAAACTCCCCGATGCGGGAGTTTTTATTTGGAGGAGAGCGCTTTGGCAACCGCGGCCTTGCGGCGGGCGGCAGTGTTTTTGTGCATAAGCCCGCGCTTCATCGCTTTGTCTATCGCTTTGTAGGCGGCGGCAAGCGCCTTGGTATCCCCCTTTTGGGCTCCGCGCACGCCCTTAAGCGCCTCGCGAATCTGCTTTTTGCGCGCATCATTAAAGACCTTTTTTCGGAGGCCGGCGCGGTGAGCTTTCTTGGCGGACTTGGTTATAGCCATACGCAAGCGATACTACTATACTTACACCATGATAGGCAAGCTCACAGGGGTGCTGTCCGGCCCGCCAAGAGAGGGCGTGGTGCTTGTCGAAGTCGGCGGCGTGGGCTACTGCGTGCGCGTGCCGCTTGCCATCGCCCTCACCGAGGGCTCTCTTGTCTCTCTTTATATACACACCGCCGTGCGCGAGGACGCAATAGACCTGTACGGTTTTTTAGAGGAGGCGGAGCTGTTGTTCTTCCGTCAGCTGATGAGCGTCTCGGGCATCGGCCCCAAGACCGCGCTCTCTATAATGAGCATTGGTGACACCGCTGCTCTCAAGCGCGCGATAGCCGCCGGCGATGCGGCGGCGCTGCATAAACTGTTCGGCATTGGGCGCAAGAGCGCGGAGCGGCTGGTGGTCGAGCTGCGCGACAAAATGGTGGGCAGTGTCAGCGCTCTTTCGGTGTCATCCGACGATGCCGACGTGGTCGAGGCGCTGATGGCGCTCGGCTACAGTGCGGCCGAGTGCAGAGCGGCGCTCAAAGACATCGTCGGTAAAGGGACAAAAGACCGGCTTGGCGCGGCACTCAAGCGCCTCGGTTCGCGCAACACCGTATGAAAAATTTAATCCGCTCATTTGTCCCTGCACCGATATTAAATGCGTACCATCTGGTGCTTGCCTCTCTTGGGGCGCTTCTCTACCGCTTCCCCTCCCGCGAGCTTGTCGTCATCGCCGTCACCGGCACCAAGGGCAAGTCCAGCACAGTCGAGATGATAGCCGCTCTTCTGCACGGCGCGGGCCGCACGGTTGCCTCTGCGAGCACTATCCGCTTTTGTGTCGCCGGCGAATGCGAGCGCAATCTTTTTAAGATGACCATGCCGGGGCGCTTCTTTTTGCAGCGCTTCTTGCGCCGCGCAGCCGACAGCGGCTGCACACACGCGGTCATTGAGATGACAAGCGAGGGCGCGCTCCAGCACCGACACAAAGGGATAGATCTCGACGCGCTCGTCTTTACCAACCTGCAGCCCGAACATCTCGAGCGCCACGGTAGTATGGAGCGCTACGCGGAGGCAAAACTTTCTCTCGCTCGGGCGCTCGGGCGCTCGCCTAAGCGCCCGCGGATAATAGTCGTCAATGCCGACGATGCATACGGACAGCAATTTTTAGAAACGGATGTCGAAATAAAACAGCCGTTTTTTCTTAAAGACGCCGAGCCGTACAACAGCGATGACAAACACGTGCGTTTTGTGTGGCGCGGGGAGCTGTTTACCGTCCCCCTGCCGGGAGTATTCAACATATACAATTGCCTTGCGGCACTCTCGCTTGGAGACGCGCTGGGGCTCGACGCACAGGAGATGAAGCGCTCATTGGAGCATATCGCAGGGATAGACGGTCGCGCCGAGCGCGTGGAGCGCGGGCAGCCGTTTGCGGTAGTGGTGGACTATGCTCACACGCCCGACTCGCTCAAAGCGCTCTACGAAGCATATGCTGTCGGCTCGCCGGAGGGTAAGCGCAGGCGCATCATCGGAGTGCTTGGAGCAACCGGCGGAGGCAGAGACGCGTGGAAGCGCTCGGCAATGGGGCGCATCGCCGATGAGTACTGCAGCAGCGTCTACCTCACCAACGAAGACCCGTATGACGAGGACCCTCAAAAAATTGTTGACGATGTCGCACAAGGGTTTGTTCGCATCACACCCTCGGTAGTTCTCGATAGGCGCGCGGCACTAGCGGCGGCGCTGCAGGAGGCGCACAAGGGCGACGTTGTTCTCATCAGCGGCAAGGGCACCGACCCCTACATTATGGGCAAAGGGGGGAGTAAACAGGAGTGGAGCGACGTGCAGGTTGCGACAGAAGAACTTTCTAAATTAGGATACAATTGACCTATGGCTGACGAACCGGAATCCGGCGGACCCTATGAAATCATTCTTTTTGTCGGCGGCATATTACTTGTCCTTGTGCTGCTGTGGTACTACAACGGCGGCCCGGACAAAGCCGACTTGCGCGGACTCTTCCTTGCGCCGCCTATGCCTGTGGGAAGCGGCGACGCATATGGACCTCAACTTAGTGCCACCACCACCATCGATACTCGCGTAAATAAACAATAATATGCTCAACACCTTCCCCGACCTGCTCGTGTTTTCCTTTTTTGCTCCGACGCTCTTGCGCATCGGCGCGGCGGGCGTGCTCTTTTATTTAGCGTATTTTTACATTGTACACCAAGAAGAGATAGGTCGCTCACCCCTCCCCCTCATCGGCGCTGTGGGGCCGCGGATCGCCTGGCTCATGGCTATTGTTGCGGGGCTCATAGGAGCGGGGCTTTTCTTCGGCTATTATACGCAAATAATGGCACTCCTCGGCATGGTCGGTATGGTCAAATACGCGGTATACAGGCGCTTCTACCCGCACCTTATGGCGGTGCGCTTTCCTCTCTCGCGCAGCACTATGCTCCTCTTTTTTATAATCTGTCTCTCACTTCTCATCTCGGGAGCCGGAGCGATGGCCTACGACTTGCCACTGTAAAAACAGAAAACCGCCGCACCGAGAAGGTCCCGGTACGGGGATTCTTCTGGTGGGCGGATTGGGGCCGGGAGGTCTCAAAGTTTGGCCCCTTTGTAACCAGCACCCATTACGCTGTACCTGACGATGGGAACCGGGAAGACAATGTGGGCGAACACCGGGAACGCGGGGATGCTCGCAGCTCGGATGGTAACCTCGACGACATCATAGAGGTTGCCGCCGTGGGCGAGAGCATCGATGCGGCGCATGATCACTTCGAGCTGCATTTGCATCACCACGATGCACACGGGGCCGTTGTTCGCCGCATTCAACTCATTGATGGCTTGCAACTGGCCTTGCAGCCCGCCGACATTCTTCAGCGAGCGCAGAAACACATCCTCGGCTTGCTGTTGAGTGTTACACAGCAGCCCACCGAACAGTCCCGGTTCAGTCGATTGTCCCGCCGCGTCGCGGGGGAGGGTAGCGGTGAGAATACAAGCCGCAAAGATTGCGATAACTGAAATGCGTCTCAAGGGGTCCTCCTGCGGTTGGTGGGGGGTCTGACAGTCTAATTCAGACTATGCCACATCTGACGATTGATTACAAACACCAAGCGAAGCGAGGCGACTAGTGCGGAACTTAACCTGCGAAAGCTATACCATATCTTTGTCCGCCCCCCGCGAATCGAACGCGGAACCTCTTGCTTAAAAGGCAATTGCTCTACCAATTGAGCTAGGGGCGGATATACTCCGCCAAAAATGGCGGATTGACAATACTATAGCAAAAGTTGCCCGATTTTTCTAGCAAAAATAAAATCTATAAATCCAGCGATAGCTGATCTTATAAACACTTACTTATAACTTCAGTGCAAATCGTTCCAGCAACAACTCTAACTCCCCCGCTCCGCGGTGGGAGTCGTGATAGATTTTCACCAACTCGCGGGAGAGCTGTACGCTCTTCATTTGTCGCGCTTTCCAACATAAGAGCCCGGCTACCGCCTCTGCCCTTTCTCCCGCCTTAAAGGACTGCATGAGCCCCAGCCATAACCGCTTTCTATCGCGGGCGCCGAGCGCCTGCGCAACGCCAAAGGAGTCAAACCCGCGCTTGGCGGGGAGCGGGCGCTTTTCTATCTCCAGCAGTGCTCCCACTTTTTTGAGCGCGTCGGTTTCGGCCTTTAGTAATTTTTCTTCAACAAAAACAAAGGTGTGCGGCGATTCGGAAAATACCTCCAGCGAGCGCATAAACTCCTCCGCCCGCTCGCCATAGAGCGCGCCCTCGAGCACAAAAGTTCGGTCACCGCCGAAGAGCGCTGGTGTAGAAGCGAGTGTCGCGATTTCTTCCTTCTCAAGCCGTTCCCATACAAGCTCCTCACCTTTTTTTGTTTTTCCTACCGCTACAATAATCATAATTTAGTCATCTCGCCCCAGTTTTTCCCCGCTTTCCCTTCGACAAGAAAGGGTATTCCCTTGCGTTCGGAGGGCGGCATAATGTTCTCCATAATTTTACGGAGTGCGGGCGCACTCTCCGTGACACTCCCCTCCTCAACCTCAAACACGAGCTCGTCGTGCACCTGTAGTAGCAAGTATCCTTTGTTTCCTTGCGCCTGCAGATACTCGTCGACGCGCAGCATTGCAAGTTTAAACAAGTCGGCGGCCGTGCCCTGAAACGGTGCGTTGAGCGCCATCCGCTCGGCGGCCGCCTTTACATACGGGATAGGCGACTTAATCCCGTCGAAGTAGCGTCTGCGGCCGAAATATGTCTCGGTATAGCCGAGCTTTCCTGCGCGTGCAATGGTCTCATCCATATACGCGGAGAGCCGGGGAAAGGCCTCAAAATACTGGTTATAAAACTCCTGTGCTTCGGCGCGCTTTGTGCCGAGCGCCTGCTGGAGCGAGGTCACTCCCATTCCGTAGAGGATTCCAAAGTTGATAACCTTTGCGCGGCGGCGCATCTCGTAGCTAACCTCCTCGGGCCGCGCGTGGAACACGCGCGACGCCACCTCTGTGTGAACATCGCGGCCAGTTTTAAATATCTCCACAAGCGCTTCGTCTCCCGACAGAAGCGCCGCGATGCGCAACTCCACCTGGCTGTAGTCGAAAGAGAGAAGCTCCCTCCCCTCGCCCGCCACAAACCCGTTTCGGATTGCCCGCCCCAGGTCGGACTTAATGGGAATATTTTGAAGGTTGGGGTTTTGCGACGCGACGCGACCGGTAGTTGTCCCCGTTTGTATATAGGTGGTATGCAGGCGGCCGTCCTCGGCAACCAAGGCGGGGATGGTATCGATGTAAGTGGAGAGGAGCTTCTGCACCTCTCGGTAGGCAAGCACCTCGTCCACTATCGGGTGCGCCTCGCGGAGTTTTATAAGCTCGCTTTCTTTCGTTGAGCGAGCACCGCCCGCGGTCTTCTTTTTTGCTACAAGCCCCAGCGTGTCGAAGAGTACCCCACCGAGTTGCTTGGGAGAACCAATATTAAACTCGACTCCCGCGTGTGAGTAAATGCGCGCGGCTATCGCCTCCATATTTTTATGATAGTCCTTGGATAATTTTTTGAAAAACTCTTTGTCTATACGTACTCCCCGCTTCTCCATCCTCCGAAGCACGGGCGTGAGAGGTAGTTCTATCTTTTCGTACACAAACGACAATGCACGCTCTTTTATCTCTCGCAAGATATTTTTCTTGGCCTCGTCGAAGTCCTGCGACTTCCCCACTCGGTAGATATCCTCAAGCATTGGCTCGGTCAAGTTGGAGTCCAAGAGCCACACCGCAAGTGCCACCTGCTGAATTTCCTCCGGCAAAACGTCGGTGGGGACGGAGATAAAAGAAGGGTGAAGGGGGCTTTCGAGCGGGGCGTTGCTTTTACCACCGTCAAGAATCTGCTTCACCCTCCCCGTAAGAGAGCGAAACTCAAACTCATTGAGCATTCCGAGTATCTCTGCCGCATTGGCACTCTCCCGCCAGGTGCGCTTCGGCAAAACAAAATCGACTGGAACATCACGACGTATCTCGGCGAGCATCTTGCTGAACTGCGCCTCCTCCTCCTGCTCGCGCAGTTTTACTATCATGCCCTCCTTTACACCCAGAGCCGCGAGGCGCTCCGGGTTTTTCTTGAGCACCGCATACATTTTGTCTATCGTGCCGTACTCACCGATGAGCAGCTCGGCGGTCTTCTCCCCCACCCCTTTTACCCCCGGGATATTGTCGCTCGGATCGCCCCGTAGGCCTTTGTACTCCGGGAGCGAGCGCGGGCCAAAGCCAAAACGCCCCACAACCGCCTTTTCGTCATACAAAACCGTTTCACTCAAACCCTTTTTTAAAGTAAAAACTTTTACACGCTCGCCGTCCACCAACTGGAGCGTGTCCATATCGCCGGAGGCGATTATTGTCTCAACTTCTTTTTTATTTTTTACCTGCTCAACAATAGTGCCTACCACGTCATCCGCTTCAAAACCCTCCGCATCATAGAGTGGTACTCCGAACGCCTTAAGCACATCGCGCGAGCGCTTAATCTGGTGAATGAGTGCGTCGTCTGTTTTTTGACGCGTACCTTTGTACTGCTCGTATGCAACATCGCGGAAGGTGGGGCCCGGCAGGTCGAAAGCGGCCGCAATATAGTCGGGCCCGAGGTCGGTGATAATGCGCAATAGCATTGAGATAAGCCCGTAGAGCGCTCCGGTGGGCTCTCCCTTACTGGAGGAAAAGTCCGGCAAAGCGTGATAAGCGCGGTGCAAAATTGCGTGCGTGTCGAGTATCACCAGACGCTTTTTGTTGCTTTTAGACATAGGGCCATTCTAACCCAGCGCTACATAGCGCTCACCCTCGCCCGCACCTTCGGAAGAAAAACGGATAATGAGGTCGGGCGCAGGGAGCGCCGAACCGAGCCGCTCCGGCCACTCAACCGCCACCACTGTCTTCGGGTCCTGCAAAAATTGCTCGGGGTTTAATGCAGAAAATTCTTTCGGGTCTTCGAGCCGGTACGCATCTATATGAATGAGTGTTGTAAAAGGTGACGCCTTTTTAATTTCATATTTCTTCATCAAGACGTAGGTCGGGCTTTGGATTATGTCAGTAATCCCAAGCTCGCGCGCGAGTGCTTGAGTAAAGGTTGTTTTGCCGGCGCCTAAATCGCCCCGCAATGCAACAATAGCCGCACCCTCTTTTGCATGAAGCCCGGCCAGCACCTCCTTGGCACATTGTGACAAATCTGAAAGCCGGACCTTTTGCATGCCTGTATAATACACGCATGGCGGTCTTTAACGACCAGGAGCAACAGAAGCGCGTCGAGTTCCTCAAGCGCCGCGAAGAGGAGGACCTCGCGCAGATTCTGTCAAAAAAGTACGGCGTCGAGTATGTCGACCTTTCTCTTGTCGCTGTCAATGTGGATGCCCTGCGACTCATAAGCGAAAAGGACTCAAAAGAGGCCGAGGCGGCGGCATTCGGACACATCGGCAAACGGCTCTCGGTAGCGGTGCGCGCGCCGGAAAACCCAAAGGTAAAAGCGCTCGTAAGCAAGCTCCAAGATATGGGATACGAGGTAACGCTCTATATGTGCTCGCAGGAGTCGCTAAAGCGCGCCTACCAGCGCTATGCCGACCTGTCCTATGCGCAAGAAACGAAGGCCGGTGTGTTTGAGCTCTCGGGCGACGATCTCGAAGCGTTAATGATAAAGATGAAGGGGCTCGAGGACATCGGCACGCTGATAAAAGAGGCGGTCGAATTGAAGCGCGCCTACCGAATCACCCGTATACTCGAAATTATTCTTGCGGGCGGACTCTCCACCAGCGCCTCCGATATCCACTTTGAGCCGGAGGAGCAGGCGGTGCGGCTGCGCTACCGTCTCGACGGCGTCTTGGTAGATGTGGCTTCTATAGACAGCGAGACATACCGGCTCGCGCTCTCGCGGCTAAAACTCCTCTCCGGACTCAAACTCAATGTTGCAGGCGAAGCGCAAGACGGCCGCTTTTCCATAAAAATTAAAGGTCAGGAAATTGAGCTGCGCACCTCGATACTCCCCGGCAACTATGCCGAGACAATGGTGTTGCGCATTCTCAACCCAAAATCAATCGGCGTGCCGCTTGAGGAGCTCGGCTTCGGAGAAAAGCTGCTCACGCGGCTCTTAAAAGAAATCGCCAAGCCGAACGGAATGATTTTGACCACCGGCCCCACCGGCTCGGGCAAAACAACAACGCTCTACGCGTTTTTGCGCAAGATAAACTCGCCCGGCACAAAAATAATCACCATTGAAGACCCTATCGAGTATCACTTGCAGGGTCTGGTACAAACCCAGGTGGACAAAAAGAACTACACTTTTGCAAACGGACTGCGCTCGGCCCTGCGACAAGACCCCGATGTCATTATGGTCGGCGAGATCCGCGACAGAGAGGTCGCGGAGACCGCCATAAACGCCGCGCTCACCGGACACCTCGTCTTCTCCACCTTGCACACCAACGATGCGGCGGGCTCCTTCCCCCGACTTATCGACCTCGGCATCGACGAAAAGGTTATTTCCTCGGCGGTCAATGCCACGCTCGCCCAGCGCCTTGTGCGCACACTCTGTAAAAAATGCAAAACTGAAGGCACTCCGACACCTGAGGAACAAAAAGTGATAGACAAGTATCTCGGCACCATAGTAGACAAAGCGCTCGTCCCCGCAGAAACAAAAAAAGTGTGGCGGGCAAAAGAAGGGGGGTGCGAAGAGTGCCACGGCCGCGGCTACAAGGGCCGAATGGGTATTTATGAGGCGGTGTTTATGGATTCGGCGATAGAAACGATTTTGCGCAGTAAGCCCTCCGAACGCGAGGTATATCAGGCCGCCCGCCCGCAGGGCATCCCGAGTATGCAAGAGGACGGCATAATTAAAGTGCTGCGCGGATTGACTTCAATGGAGGAGCTGAAGCGCGTCGTCGACTTGGACACACAATAAAAAAAACCGCAACATTGCGGTTGGGTCGCGCGAGAGTACAGTTAAGGGGGCTCTTGAGAGTCCCGCTGAAGCGTTAGAAAGAGTATACCGCCAAGCAATACACAGTCCCGGCAAGCCGGGAAAGCGGCAAAAATGCCTAAGGAGAGTACCCGCGACTATTTGAGTAAACAAAAAGGCCGGAACGTCCTCGGTAAGATGCCAAGCGGGTTAATGCGGTATTGCTTGAGGGTATACTTTTTCCAAACAAAAACGCCCGAGCGGGCGACACTGCTACTATTTTTATCTTAGCATAGTATATATTTTATGTCAAGCCAGCCGCCAGACGACACAAAAAACCCTGCTACTGAAGGGTTTTTGGATGCCACGCTGCGGCCGGCTACCTGGGATGAATACGTCGGCCAAGAACCGATAAAAAACAACCTCCATATCCTTATTTCGGCGGCTAAGGAGCGCTCCGCCCCGCCTGAACATATCCTTTTTTACGGGCCGCCGGGCCTCGGCAAGACAACACTGGCACATCTCATAGCCCGAGAGCTCGGCGGGACGTTGCGTGCGACCTCCGGCCCCGCCATAGAACGCGTCGGCGACCTTGCGGCTCTTCTTACCAATATGGGTACAGGAGACATCCTCTTTATCGACGAAATACACCGTCTCTCGCGCACTATTGAAGAGGTGCTCTACCCCGCGATGGAGTCGGGGGTGCTCAACATCATCATCGGCAAGGGACCTTCGGCACGCACGATTGAGCTCCCTTTGCCTCCCTTTACCCTTGTGGCGGCCACCACGCGCGTTGCCGACCTCTCCGCGCCCCTGCGCTCGCGCTTTTCGGGCGGGACGTTCCGGCTCGAGTTCTACTCCGAAGAGGACATCGCACAGATTGTCGAACGGTCGGCAAAAATTTTGGGCGTCGAGGTAGACAAGGGCGGAATAATGGAGATTGCCAAACGTTCGCGCTCAACTCCCCGGGTGGCCAACTATTTGCTCAAACGCGCACGCGACTACGCGCAGCTTAAGCGCGCGCCCCTTTCGGCCGCGCTGGTGAGCGACTCACTCGGTATGCTCGAGGTAGACGCGCTCGGCCTGACCCCGCTCGACCGCACCCTGCTTACTGTACTCATTGAGCGTTTTGGCGGTGGCCCGGCGGGAGTAAACGCGCTTGCCGCCGCGCTTGCCGAAGAGCCGGCAACGGTTTCAGAAGTCCACGAACCCTTTCTTCTGCAACTGGGGCTCATCGAGCGCACCCAGCGCGGCCGCGTTGCCACCGCGGCGGCCTACAAACACCTCGGCAAAACTCCTCCTGCCGATTTGAACGAGCGACTTCTATAAAGATGGAATCTCAAAGCCAAAAGCGGTAAGCTGTTTTTATGGCAGGACACAGCAAGTGGGCGAAGCTCAAGCATGTTAAGGGCAAGACGGATGCCCAGAAGGCAAAATTGTTCAGTAAACTTGTACGGTTTATTACGGTCGAGGTTAAAAAGGCCAAAGGAGACAAGAACGCGCCCGGAGTGCGCACCGCAGTAGAAAAAGCGCGCGCGGCCAATATGCCTCTGGACAACATTGAGCGCGCTTTGAGTAAGGCCTTAGGCGAAGGCATTGAGTTAGAACAGGTAACCTACGAGGCCTACGGCCCTGGCGGATGTGCGTTGGTTATAGATGCCTATACCGACAACCGCAACCGAACAGTGCAGGAACTCAAACATCTTTTGAACGTGCACGGCGGAAGCTTGGCCAACCCTGGTGCGGCGATGTGGGCATTCCAAAAAAAGGCTGAAGGCAAACTGGAAGCACTGTCCCCTATCGAGCTCTCCGATGAGGACTCCCAAAAAATGGCGGAGCTCTCCGACGCACTTGAGGAGCACGACGATGTAAACGAAATATATACTGCCGCCTTATAACTATGCGCGTACTCGCTTTTGATCCCGGATACGAACGACTAGGTGCGGCGGTACTAGAAAAAGAAAAAGGTCAAAAAGAAATTTTACTGTTTTCGGAGTGCATCCGCACCAGTGCGAAGTTGGATTTTTCGACGCGGATTAAACAACTAGGCAAGACCGCTGAAGCTCTAATTAAAAAATGGAAGCCGGATGCCGTGGCGCTCGAAGAAGTTTTTTTTGAAAAGAACGCAAAGACCGCTCTACAGGTAGCCGAGGTGCGCGGAGCGCTCACCTACATTGCCGCGTCATGCGGCCTCCCGGTGCACCAGTACACGCCAAGTGCGGTTAAGGTGGCGGTCACCGGCTATGGCCGCGGCACTAAGGCGGATATAGCGTATATGCTGCCCACATTGATTGCACTCCCAAAAAAGCTCCGAATAGACGACGAACTGGACGCCATTGCGGTGGGGATTACTTGCCTTGCATCGGTGCGATAAATTGTTATAACACCAGTGTTACGCGGATATTTTGCAGATTATAAAGTAACCGTATATCGTTATGACCGAAGAGTTTGAACGGGACGAGTTTATGCTTGATGATCCGGAGGCGGAGGAGGCAGATACGGAGACCGCCGAAGAAGATGAGGATGAGCCCGAGGACCCGGCCGCAGAAGAAGAGGGGATGTAGCATAAAAAATCCCGCAATGTGCGGGATTTTTTATTGTCCGATTTTAATTTTAAAGAAACGGTGCTTGCCTATTTTATAAGTTCCGTCTTTGAGAGGGACATCCATCCCCTCCACCACCTCCACCACCTCGCCGCCGACCTCTTCAATCGCGCCCGCCTCGATGAGGCGGCGCAGCTCACTCATAGACACATGGAGCGGCTCCGCCAAAGAGCGCGCGGTCGCCCCTGCGGGGAGTCGCAGCTCCGGAGCATCGTTCGGCTTCATAAAACCGGCTGCCGCTTTTTGCGCCGCCTCTTTGCTGTGATACATTTCCACCATCGTGTAGGCCAGGGTCATCTTTGCTTCTTTTGGGTGGCCACTCATCACACTTTCTATCTCGGACATCGGCGTGCGCGTGCACAACTCGAGGTACGGCCTAATCTGCTGGTCGCTCATACTCATCACCTTGCCATACATATCGGCGGGAGTGGCTGTAAGGTTGATTACATTACCCCTGCTTGAGCTCATTTTAATGCCGTCGAGGCCGTCTATAAGAGGGTTGAGAACCACATTTTGCGGCTCTTGGCCAAAGTGCTGCTGGAGCGGCCGGCCGGCAAGCACGTTGAATTTCTGGTCCGTGCCGCCGAGCTCCACGTCTGCCTTAATGGCAACCGAATCGTACCCTTGCATCAGTGGATAGAGGAGCTCGCGCAGCGAAACGCGTGTGCCGGAGGAGAGTCGGCGGGCAATATTGTCGCGCGCAATAAAATCGGCTACCGAAAAGAGGTCAGCATGCTCCCCTATCTGCCTATAGTTGAGCGGCCGCAGCCACTCGCTGTTGTAGCGCATCTCCACACGCGAAAGATCAAGTAGTTTCCCCGCCTGCTCAAAATAGGTTTTTTTATTTTGTTCAATTGTTTCCTGGTCGAGCATTGGTCGCTCGGCGTCTTTGTCGGAGGTGTCACCGATTACTGCAGTAAAGTCGCCCACGATAAGCACAATCTGATGGCCGAGCTCCTGAAAGTCGCACAGCTTAAGAAGGGGTATCGCGCGACCAATATGGAGGTCGGGGCTCGTCGGATCGATGCCGAGCTTGACCCGAAGACGCTTACCTGAGAGCAGCTTTTTACGCAGATCATCCTTGACTATTACCTCCGCCACACCGCGGCGCAGGAGTTCGTCGACCTTTTGCTCATTGGTATCAACGTGGGGGGTACGGCTAAAAAACGACATACTTGATATACTACTACCCATGCACAAGTTTGTCCTCCGCTTGCGCCGCACCACTCGCTATGTCCGCCGCCACTCCCGCCTCATAATCATTTGGAGCATAAGTGCCGGTCTATGCCTGGGAGGGCTGCTCCTTTTGTGGGCAGCGACGCTCGACCTCCCCGATATCTCCGTACTTGAGACGCGGCGCGTCGAACAATCGGTCAAGATATACGATCGCACAGGAGAGGTGTTGCTCTATGACCTCCACGACAAGATGCAACGCACAGTGGTGCCTCTTAAAGATATTTCGCCGCACATTTCGCAAGCAATCATCGCGATAGAAGATCCGGAGTTTTATACACACGCGGGAGTCAAACCCTCGGCGATACTGCGCGCGATACTCACCAATGCAAGCCAGGGCGACCTACTCTCCGGGCAGGGCGGCTCCACTATCACCCAGCAGGTGGTCAAACTAACTGTGCTTACCGCCGACAAAACAATCACCCGTAAGCTTAAAGAATGGATACTCGCGCTCAAGATGACCCGCGCCTTAAGCAAAGACCAGGTGCTCGAGATATACCTCAACCAGGTTCCCTTCGGCGGTCAACTCTACGGAGTCGAAGAGGTGTCTATGACCTTTTTCGGCAAACACGCCACAGATGTATCTCTCCCCGAAGCGGCATACCTCGCCGCCGTGCTCCCCGCCCCCACCCGTCTCTCGCCGTACGGCACGCACCAAGACCAACTGGAGAGCCGTAAAAAATTGGTGTTGGATAAACTGTTTGAGCATGGCTATATAACCGCCATTGAGCGCGACGAGGCACAGAAGGCAAAGGTGGTGTTTTTGCCACCACGTGACACCTCTATTGCGGCGCCGCACTTTGTCTTTTATGTTCGGCAATATCTTGAAGACAAATACGGCCAGGACGCGCTTGAGCAGAGCGGTTGGAGGGTCACCACTACACTCGACGCCGACCTCCAACAAAAGGCCGAGGAGATAGTGCGCCGAAACGCGCTCTCCAATGTGGACAATTTCAACGCCAGCAATATGGCGCTAAGCGCCGTTGACCCGAAGACTGGACAAATTTTAGTGATGGTCGGCTCGCGCAACTACTTTGACACCGACATCCCTGGCGCATATAACGTTGCGGCAGCTACCCCTGGGCGCCAACCAGGGTCTGCCTTTAAGCCCTTTGCCTACGCGCAGGCACTGAGTGAAGGGTACACGCCCGAGACAGTAGTGTTTGATATCCGAACGCAGTTTTCTACCGCATGCAAGCCGGAGAATATCACCAACAGCACACCGCCGTGCTACTCGCCGGTAAACTACGACAATAAGTTTCGTGGACCGATGACTCTACGCGAGGCACTTGCACAGTCCATCAACATACCGGCCATTAAAGTGCTCTACCTGGCCGGAATAAACGATACGCTCCAGCTCGCAAAATCTATGGGCATCTCAACGCTCACTAACGCCGACCGATACGGGCTCACTCTGGTGCTCGGTGGCGGGGAAGTGACTCCGCTTGAGATGACAAGTGCATACGGCGCCTTTGCAAACAACGGCGTCTACTACGACACTATTTCCGTATTAAAAGTCCAAGATCCACAGGGTATCATAATCGAGGACAACACCGAGCGCAGCGGAAGCCAGGTGCTTTCACCGGAGGTGACTCAAAAGATAAACGACATACTCTCCGACCCGGTGGCGCGCGCGCCGCTCGGGGAAAACTCACTCTTTACCTTCCCCGGACACGATGTTGCGGTCAAAACCGGTACCACTAACGACTACCGCGACGCATGGACGGTCGGTTATACGCCCAATATTGCCGTCGGCATCTGGGCGGGCAACAATGACAACACCTCGATGGTGCGGAGGGTCTCCGGATTCATAGTCGGTCCAGCGTGGAGCGAGTTTATGCGCTATGCGCTGACGAAATTTCCTCCCGAGGCATTTGTCCGTACCGAGACCTCTCCCTCTCCAAAACCTGTCCTAAACGGTCAGTGGCAGATCCCCGGCCGCGACGGCCTGGCGCACGAAATACTCTATTGGGTCAACAAAACCGATCCTGCAGGCCCGCCGCCTATAAATCCGGAGAGTGACTCGCAGTTTGAGTATTGGGATGCGCCGGTGCGGGCAAAGTACGGTACCTACGCGGTGCAACAACAAACACAGCAGCCACTCATCCCGCAGCAAACTCCGCAACAACCTCCATATCAAAACCCCTACGGCGGCTCCATCATCCCCCACTATCCGACACAATAAAAAAAAGCCAGTTGATTTATTATTATCGGTTCATTGGCATTGCGAGATACTGGAAGGAGTCGTCAGATGCATCTTTAATGAGCATTGCCTTGCCCGGACCGTTGGAGTGCAGCCGCACCGAGTCGCCCGAGATAGCTTGTAGAGAGTCGGCCAGGTAGCGTCCGTTGAAGGAGACGGAAACTTGGGCACCCTCTATCGCCGCTTTTACGGTCGAAATTTGCTCGCCCACATCGGGGTTGCGCGAAGAGAGTAGGAGCGCTTTTTTAGACGGATCTATCGAGAGTACAACTTGCGCAAATTTGTCGGCAAAAATAGAGAGTGACTTGAGCGCCGAGCCCATATCCTCACGGAGCACCACCGCTTCGGTGGAGAAGGATTTTGGGAGTATTTGGCGATAATTAGGGAAGGCCCCATCGAGGAGCCGGCTCGTATAGTAGGTGCTGTTGTGTTGTATAGAAAGTTGGTTGTCGTTGTAATAAAATTCGGCGTCTCCCGAGGCACCCTCGAGGATGCGCATAAGTTCGGCGGCGTTGCGCGCCGGCAGCAGCATCTGTGGGACGGTGCCTGTTGAGCGTAGAGGAACCGTCTTCTCCGCAAGTCGAAAGGAGTCGGTTGCGACAGTGATAAGCTTTCCCGCATCCCCATAAAGTAAAACACTTTGAAGCTCGGGTTTAATAGCGGACAGTGAGGCACAATAGGCAACCGATCGTATAGCGCGCACTATATCAGCCGCTTTAACTTTAAACGAGCGTTCAGCGGAGACACGCGGCAATATAGGAAAGTCCTCGTGCGACAGCGTTTTTATTGAAGCGGAGGCGCGTTCGGTTTCAATTTTAAATACCTCGCCCGACAACTGAGCTGAGACCGTCTTACCGCGGCCGTTCCCAAGAAATCCAGACAGTGTCGCAGCTGGCACCGCAACAATACCTTCGTTTATTATTTTTGCAGGGATAACCACCTCCACCCCACACTCAAGATTTGTCGCCCGAAGCACAAGTTTATTACCCTCAGTGGTGAGTAATATACACCCAAGCACTGGTAGATTTGCTTTACGCTCCGAAAATCTTCCAACAGATAGTGAAGCAGCTTGTAGAGTTTCTAGTTGTGTTTCAAATTTCATAATTATTCTTTATATAAAGATACTATTACTATTAGGGTTGTGGATTGTGGAAAAGAGTATTTTTTCATTATAAGGTCTCATATTTTTAATACGGTATTATACACACTACTGTGGATAATTAATCATTTCAACATAAGTCGTATTTGATGAATTTCATTACTCAACACACTATCCCCACGTATATCGTTCTTAATTTTGTCACACGAATGAATAACAGTGGTGTGGTCTCGACCACCGAGTTTTTCTCCTATTGTAGGAAAAGATATTTTAAAGTCCTCTCGTAGGAGAAACATAATAACCTGCCTTGGACGTACCACTTCTTTCCGGCGTGTTTTTTCATAAATACTCCCCTCCTCTACTCCATAAAAGTTAGCTATTGTTTTGACCACCTCTTGTACAGAGACAGCTTTTTTAGTTGTCCCTCCTGCACCACGGAGAAGCGTTTTTGCATCATTTACCGTAAGCGGTTGTCCCCGCATCTCAAATTGGATCATTAATGTGTTTAAAGCTCCTTCCAGCTCGCGGACATTTCCCTCAATTGTCGTAGCCAAATACTCCAACACCTCATCAGTAAGGTAGAAATTATGCGCGGCCGCTTTTGTTCTGATTATAGCCAGGCGCGATTGATGGTCGGGCGGTGTCACCGACACAATCATCCCGGCGCTGAAGCGGGATTTTAGTCGGTCTTCAAGGTTTTGAATCACATTTGGGTGCTGGTCGGAGGAGAAAACCAGTTGTTTATTGGAATCATGTAAGTAATTGAAGAGATGAAAAAATTCTTCTTTAATTTTGTCACGTCCTGCCAGAAACTGCACGTCATCCATAATAAGGAGGTCATATTGTCGGTACTTTTCTTTAAATGACTGTACCTTTCCCGCTTGCAGAGAGGACACATAATCCATAGAGAATTTCTCCGAGGTGACATAGTAGACCTTACGCTCCGGGGCGCTCACCCTAAAATGGTTGCCTATCGCCTGGATAAGATGGGTCTTCCCCAGCCCGGTAGGGCCGTAGACAAGGAGAGGATTATAGGCGATGCCCGGTTTGCGCACCACTGCCTGCGCGGCCGCATGAGCAAGCTCGTTGAAAGGTCCTACCACAAAGGTCTCAAAGGTAAACCGTGGGTTAAGGTTGCTTTTTTGGTGTACGGACTCGAGCGGGAGCTCTGTCGGAGGGGGAGGTATAACCCTTCCCTCCTCCCCTGTCCTTTTTGGGCCCCGCGATATTACATACTCGACTGTGCGCACACTCTCCGAGAGCGTACGCAGCGAGTGCAATATGTCTTTATGAAATTTTGCGGAGAGCCAGTCTCGAGCAAACTGCGACGGGACGCCGAGAGAGACGGTGCCGTCCTCTACTCTGACAATATGTGTATCTTTAAACCAGGTGTTAAAGTTTGGCTTCGAGATACTTAGCTCCAGTTCGACGAGCGCATTTTCCCAAAGTTCTTTAGTGGTGGTCATAGTGGGTGCAAACAAGCATTCATCACTGTACGCGAGCAGCTCCCTTACGTCAAAACAGCTAAAACTGTTCATATGTTGTGGAGAATTTGGGGATAGAGTATCATTGACGTATGTCTCAAACATATCAGCCAAAAAAGCGAAAAAGAGCAAGAAGTCATGGGTTTTTGCGCCGCGCGGCGAGCGCCGGAGGCCGTAAAACGATACAGCGCCGCCGCCGTAAAGGTCGCTCCACGCTTGCACACTAACTCATGCTCCCCCAGCGCTCCCGGCTTAGTGCGGCGGAGGTTCGTGTGATACTAAAGCGTGGGCGCTCCGCACGGTCTGCAACACTCTCGGCTAAGTATGTCCCTGCAGTGCACTCCCGCGCCGCGGTCGTTGTGAGTACCAAGGTGGCCAAGAGCGCGGTGGCACGCAATCGCTTGCGCCGAACGTGCTACGATGCGCTGCGGCCACTGCTCCCTCCCGGTAAGAATGTTGTTTTCTTTCTGCACAAGCCCACACTCGACATCGGCGAACTTAAAGAATTATGTTTCAAACTTTCTTAGTACAACCAATCTACAACGTGTTTGTAGCACTGGTCGGCGTTATGCCACACGGCGACACAGGGCTTGCCATAATAGGGCTTACTTTTCTTATGCGGCTGGTGCTCTACCCCATCTTTACCGCCTCTATCCGTACACAGATGGGAATGGCTGCCATGCAGGGCGAACTCGATACGTTGAAGGAAAAGTATAAAAACGACAAAGAACAGGCGGCGCGCGAGCAGCTCGCGCTGTTTAAAAAATACAAGGTCAATCCTCTCGCCGGCTTTGGTGCGCTGTTTGTGCAGTTTGCCGTCATTATTGCGCTCTACTTGGCACTTTTCCACGAGGGTTTTCCCGATATAAATACGGAGCTCCTTTACTCGTTTGTGTCGGTCCCCAATGCGGTCTCGACAAATTTTTTTGGACTCATCAATTTACTTGAGCCAAAAAACGTCATACTCGCGCTCATTGTGGGGCTCACACAGTATCTTGCCATACGGCTCACTCTTGCCCGCACGCCCGCCCTTGCATCGGCACATCCGGACAAGGTGGCGATGCATAATATGCAGCAAGGGATGATGCTCTACTTTATGCCGGCGCTGATGGCTGTCGCCTCCTACTTTCTTGCCGCGGCTGTGGGACTCTACTTTGTTGCGGGGAACATCTTTTCGCTCGGTCAGGAATGGATAATCCGCCGGCAAGGACAGCAAAAATAATACTCATCACGCCCTCGCCTTGTAATTGTAGAGGCGTTTGGGTATGGTAGTTGAATGCCCGCCGACCTCAAAAATTTTATTACCGAGCTCCTCGCTCTCCTTGAGGTTGAAGTGGGGGCTCTCGAGGTTACCACCGGCCACCGCACGGTCATTGCCGTGGACTCCCCGGACTCCTCCCTGCTCATAGGCCCCCGCGGCGAGCACCTTAAGGCGCTCAACACTATTGCCCGTCGGATGGTCGAACAGAAGCACGGCGAGGAGGCGGCCAGCTTTCTTATAGACGTCAACGGCTTTCACGAGATGGAGATGGAGAAGGTGCGCGCCGCCGCGCGGATGCTCGCCCAGCGCGCGCGGCTTTTTAAGCACGATGTGGAGCTCGCTCCCATGAGCGCATATGAGCGTTTGGTGGTGCACGAGCTCTTTGCCGATGATCCGGAAATAAAAACCGAGTCCTCCGGGGAAGGTAAGTTCCGTCGCGTAGTGCTTAAATACAAAGATTCTGCTCTGGCAGAATCCTAGACTAGAATGACCAGTACGACTGAACAACACCACAACGCCATCCTCCACGGGAGGCGAGGCCTCCCGTCATAACGTTTCTCCCCCGCGTTCTCGGTAATATTCTTGCGCTGTTGTAAGCATTTTGTGCAGCGACGGCTTTGAATCATAAAGCGATTCAGGCACCGTTCCCAAAAGTTTTCCCTCGGGCCTTTTTTGTTTCAAGAAGTCCGGCAAGCTTGAGTAAGCATAGGTAGGCAGCCATCTTTCACATGCGGCAATATTCCTCACCCCGGTTTTCCATTTAGGTTCGAATAACTCAATCGGGTTAAGCATTACGTACGGCAGTGCCTGCTTTAGGTAGCGGTCGTCAAAAATATGACGCGACTTAAATGGGCCCGCAAACAGCGTTCCTGTTCGTTGGTATCGCCTATTGAAGTACATAGTGTAGCCAGTAAATACTTTCTGCATAAAGGATGCGATGCCCTTCTCATCTGTTTCTTTAAGGACAAAATGTATATGGTTAGGCATAAGAGCATACGCAACAATGTTAGTGAGAGACTTGCCTCGGTCAATAGAGTTGTTCATCAAAATTGAGTAGAGAGAAGTGTCGTTTCGGTCGGAGATTTGGACACTTTTTGTTCCATTGCAAATATAGAGCAAAGAAAGAAACCGCTCGTAATCTTTTTTCTGTTGAAATATGCGCCTCTTGTCTACTCCTCGATTGTAGCAGTGATAAAATTCCCCTATTCCAAAAGGTTTCCTATAAGCCATACTAGATACTCTAACATAACGCGCGACGGGAGGCGAGGCCTCCCGTCGCGTCACAGTCGGACTCCCCACAAACTACGGTCGTCTTTTTTAATAAACACGATGTATTTGTCGTCGGGCGAGACGCCGAGCGAGAGGATGTCGGAAGGTACGCCGCCATCAGGTCCTCCCGGAACGGCCAGAATCACTGAATGCTCAGTTTGTAAGTTATAACCGAACACAGCGTCGGTTGCTGTTTGGGTGCCCGAGTGCCACGCATCTAAAAATCCTGACCCGACAAATTGTAGAGGAGAGGCGCAATATAGCGCAAACGTAGCAACAGAGCTCCATGCACACTTTTCCGGATAAGGGTCAAACGAAAGTGGTGAGTTAAGTCCGGTTTTTATATCTCGTGAGTATGATATGGGAACCGTAGCACCACTTTGTTGGTATAGAATTTTGGAGAAGTCCCTGTTTGCAGTTGCCGTAAGTCCGTTTGCGTACAGAAGCGGGGTTACCGCCCCGCTTTTTGCGTTTATAGAAAACAGTACCCCCGGCGTACCCGCGGCCGATTTTGAGTACGCGAGCAGTGTGCTTGGTGCGGGCCACGAGAGGATGAGTTGAGAGAGCGGCAGAGAGAACAGTTTTTTAGGGTTGCTACCGTCGGCAGCGGCTGTGTAGCCATCGGCACCTGAACTGCTTTTGAGCAGATAGGCAACACTCTTGCCGTCGGGAGAGAACGCGGAGTCGAGGATGCCGTCGGGGAGGAAGCGCATTCGCGCAGGCGCGCGCACTGTCGAGGTTGAAACAGGGGGGAGGGAGAGTGCGAGAGTTTTAATGATGTCGCCGTCGAGGTAGTGCAAAAGTGCAGCTTGGCCGCCTACCGCCCACTGCGCCTCGGCGACGCCGGGCACGGTGGTGTTGGACGCCGAGCGTGCCACGGCGCCCGGCGTGTCGAGTACCAGGTCGAAAACGTGCGCGTTCTGCTGCATCACATAGCGGGCAATGGTGCTGGTGGGCCGTGTAGTTTGGATGAGCACCGCCCCCGCGACCGGCCCGTCGTCTATCTTGAAGACGCTCTGTATTGTAACGCCAGTTGCAGACGACGCTCCAGTTGAGAACGGTTGGTTGGAGGCGCTTGTATCCGCTCCCACAGCAAAAGTGGTGCTTTGAGTGCCCCCCGTTTGAACTCCTGTGCCCGTTTGTTCCGGTTGGTCTGCCCCTTTAGGAAGTACAAAAAACCAAAGGAGGACTCCTACTATGAGAACAAAGATTCCCGATGTTATGTAAATAATGTTTTTATTCATATTATTTTGGAACACACACACTATTAGGAAGGCCGCCCGTTACAGGAGTACAAGAAGAAAATAGTGTAAGTACATGTGGTGTACACCCACCGATAAACAAAGGCCCCGAGAGAACTTTCCCACCCGAATTGTCGCATGCAAGCACCTGATTTTGTGCTACAGTTCGAGTGGTTACTACTGCTTGGGTGGAGGCACCCACCGTACCATTTTCCCGCACATTCTGTACTGCTTGTTGTTCCGCTACAGAAAGACAATCGATACCCATACATCCGGATGTTACGACGGGATTTGTAGTGCCCGTTACCCTTACCTCTACCGGATTGAAGCTGAAAGTGATGAGTTGGGGGTTGATGGTGTAGAGGATAAGCCAGGCGACCACAAGGAGTGCCAGCCCCCAAAGCGCCGCGCGCATCTGCTTTTTTGCCCACTCTATCTTGCCGACAATCTCGGACACCATATAGGTGACTCCTCCAAAGACCAAGCTCACCACTGCCACCATTCCGCCGATGGTAAAGAGGAGTTTGAACATCCCGTTGAGAAATCCGGAAAAGTTTTTGCCATCCTGTGG
>MEWV01000015.1:11770-27471 GCA_001775445.1 Candidatus Adlerbacteria bacterium RIFCSPHIGHO2_02_FULL_54_18 | reverse complement strand
AAACCCATTGTTGACCTTTTTGTCGAGCACCAGGGGCTCCTGATGATAGCCGACTACCACGCGCTTACCACAGTGAGGAGCGCAAAGGACCTGCAGGAAAACATCCTCTCGGTCGCAAAGGACTTTATAGCCGCCGGGGTCAACCAGGAGAACGTGATCATTTTTAAACAATCCGACGTGCCACAACACACGGAACTTGCGTGGATATTTGACTGTCTGGTGACGGTGCCTTTTTTAATGCAGGCGCATGCCTACAAAGACAAGGTGGCAAAAGGGCTCGAGGCGAACGCGGGGCTGTTTAATTACCCCATGCTTATGGCAGCCGACATTTTGCTCTACGACACCGACATTGTGCCGGTGGGCGAGGACCAGCGCCAGCACGTGGAGTATGCGCGCGAGGCGGCAAGCAAGTTTAACCTCGCCTACGGACAGACGTTTAAGGAGCCCGCAGAGAGGGTGCAGGAGGCGGTGGCGGTGGTCCCCGGAACAGACGGGCAAAAAATGAGCAAGAGCTACAAAAACACCATCCCGCTTTTTGGCACCAAAGACGAAATCGCCGCGGCGGTGATGAGTATTGTGACGGACTCGTCGGGCGAACGCCCAGAGAATGTGTACCGGATACACCGGCTCTTCCGCGGCGAGACAGAGCTTGATGCCCTGTACGCCGCAGGCAAAGGCAACTACAAAGCGCTTAAAGAAGCGCTGATAGAGGACTTAGAAAAACTGGTCGCCCCCATGCGCGCGAAGCGTGATGCAATTACCGACGAGGATGTTAAAAAAGTATTAAGCGAGGGCGGGGAGAAGGCGCGAACAATAGCATCGGCAAAAATGCAAGATGTACGTCAAAAAATAGGCGTCTCGCTGTAGTATAAAAGAAAACCCCCGGAACAAGTCCGGGGGTAGTGTGGGGGAGGACAGAACTTCGGTCAGCAGCTGATCTTGTAGCCGCCGGGTGCAGAGTAGTCCATGTTGATAGAGGCCGGGTAGTCATAGTCGCGCTCGACTCTCTCGATCTTCGGAGAGTAGCACGACGTAACGAATTCGGTACCACGGTCCACCTTCGGCGGTTTTTCGTTTAGACTGAAGAAGAAGCTGCGATAGCTTCGTTTCGTCCAGTCGACGACAACCGCCTTCATCTCGCCTTTCCGCATCATGTTGACGCCGTCGGGCTCCAGTTCGACGATGCGCGGCTTGTCATATTTCGTGTACGAACGAGTCGGCGAAATCCCGCCGACCACGGCGATGATAGCGACTGAAATGCCGGCGGCGATGAGGCCGTACTCGATTGCCGTTGCCATTACACTCTCTCCTGTTGTGAACCCCAGATTGGGCGTGGAACTTTCACCTTTTATTATACACCCATACTGTATTTTTGTCAAGAGGTAAAACCGCAGGCGGGGTAAGGGATTTTTGGGTATACTGAAGGGACATTGTATGGAGCGGACGCTGATTGGAGATTTGCATACAAAGGTAGGGCAGCGCGCGCTCGTCATGGGGTGGGTGAGTGTGCGGCGCGACCAGGGTAAAATGGTGTTTTTTGACTTTCGAGACAGGAGCGGGAGCGTGCAAGGTGTCGCCCTTCCTTTGTCAGGATCTATCGATGCAGCCAAAGAGGTGCGCAACGAGTATGTAGTGTCTGTGGAAGGCACGGTTAATGCCCGGCCGGAGGGGAACATAAAAGCCGATGTCCAAAACGGCGACATCGAGCTTGAAATCCAAAAGATTGACATTATTTCCGTGGCCGAAATTCCTTTTGAGCTCTCAAGCGAGACAAACCTCGACACGTACCTCGACCATCAGCCCTACACTCTGCGCAGCGAGCGCTCAAAGGACATTTTTAAACTCCAGGAGACCATAATCCAGGCATTTCGCGAGGAAATGAAGGTACAGGATTTTACCGAGTTTCAAGCGCCGGCGCTTGCGGGTGCCGATGCGGAAGGTGGCGCGATGGCGTTTAAAGTTGACTACTACTACGACAAAATGGCCTATCTTGCGACATCACCGCAACTCTACAAGCAAATTATGGTTGGTGTATACGAACGCGCGTTCACCACGCCAAAGGTTTTTAGAGGAGAAAAGCACTCCACGACGCGCCACCTCAGCGAGTACAGCTCGATGGACTTTGAAATGGGGTTCATCAAAGACCATGTCGACGTGATGGCTGTACTCGAGAAGACGATGCGCCTTATTGTAAAGAAGACCGGGCTGGAGATTGCTATGCCCGCTATGTTTCCTGTGCTTAAGCTCCGCGAGGCGCAAAAGGCGCTTGGTGTCTCAACCGATGAGCTGGACCTCGATCCGGAGCACGAGCGTGCACTCTGCGAGTGGGCGCTCAAAGAACACGGGTCTGATTTTATATTTGTGACACACTATCCGATGAACAAACGCCCCTTCTATACTTATGAAGACGAGGCCGACCCGGGATACTCCAAGAGCTTCGACCTCCTCTTCCGCGGAATCGAAATTTCGACCGGCGGCCAGCGCATCCACGACTACAACAAGCTGGTGAGCAATATTAAAACGTGGGGGCTCGATCCTGAAAAATTCAAATTCTATCTCGAGGCCTTTAAGGTCGGTATGCCTCCGCACGGCGGCTCGGCCACGGGGCTCGAGCGCCTGACCGCGCGCCTTCTTAACCTCCCTAACATAAAAGAGGCGACCCTCTTCCCCCGCGACCTCAACCGCATCGACACCCTTCTCTCCACTGATAAGAATACAAAATAATTACCACAAAAACAGCAGACCGAAGTCAGACATCCGATGTCTGACTTTTTTATTATGCGAGGTGGTCTTAAAACAGCAAAAAAGGTATTATCTAGCAATGCGATTTCAGCCTAAGGCGGGGAGGGGGGCTGTTAAAATACGCCTTATTCCGGGGCCTTTAAACCTCTTTGGTGGTCGAGCAGATGTAACCTGAGCAAGGTCGAACCTTGCTCAAAAAAGCCGCCCGGGAGTGCCGGGCGGCAGAGAGGGTTTAAGGTCAACCCTCATTTTCATGGTCGATATACTCGTTGCGAAACAGCGGGTCGTCCCTGGTCTGCTCGATCAGAGTATTGTACGTCGAGCGGAGAAAGTACAGGCACCTTCCTCCCTCCGCTTCCGCTCTCGTCGCACAGGGGTCACCAACCAGCATCTTGCAGAAATCGCAAAGTATCATGAGGTTTCCTCCGGGCCACTTTCAATCTAAACAAACGATACCATTCCTAAACGAAAAGAAAAGCTGGGTTGAAAAACCCTGATTTTTGGGTTAAAATTGCGGAATGGAGTTTATTCTGGCCCCCAATGGGAGGGGCTTTAGCAAGGTCAGGTTCATACTGGGCGAGCTTAGCCGTTTTGACGGCAAAACGCTCTCTATCGGCTACGGCAATAGCAAACCCCTAAACCGGCGCAAGCTCATTGTGCTCATGCGCAAGGTTGTTGCGCTTGCAAAACAGAATCGGATTAAAAAACTGGACATACACTGGAAGGACATCCGCGTGCTCGCGCCAAAAGACATGGGCGACTACGAAATTGGACGCATCGCCGGCACGGCGTTTATAATGGCCGACTACGAGCATGTTGCATACAAAAGCACACCTAAAGAGGGGTGGAACGTGGTCGAGCAGATGTGCATCCCCAACACTCCCGTGGCAGGCAAAGAAGGATTTTGGCACGGCTCGATTATTGGGGAGGAGATAAATGCCTGCCGCGAGCTCTCCAACACTCCGGGCGGCGACATGACCCCGAAGCGCCTGGCCGCATCGGCTGTCGCTGCCGCAAAACGTTCCGGAGCAGGAAAAAAACTTAAGGTAAAGGTGCTCGGCCGGCGCGAGATGCAACGGCTCGGCATGGGAGCGGTGCTGGGTGTAGCCAAGGGTGCCGCAGATGAGCCGCAGTTTATCGTGATGGAATATCGCGGGGCCGGTCGTCCAGTAAGTCAGACTTCCAAAAGTAAGTCTGACTTACTGAAAAAGCCGATAGTGCTTATCGGGAAGGGGGTCACTTTTGACACCGGCGGGATACAGGTTAAAACCGGCGACCATATGTATGAGATGCATATGGACATGTCCGGCGGAGCGGCGGTTATACACGCCCTTGTGCTCGCGGCAAAACTAAAAATAAAAACAAATGTCGTGGGGCTCGTGCCTGCAGTCGAAAACGCCGTAGGTGCCGGCGCCATGCGCCCCGGCGACATCTTAAAGTCGCTCTCCGGACGCACCATCGAGATACTCCATACCGATGCCGAAGGCCGCGTCATCCTCGCCGACGCTCTCTCTTACGCCAAGCGCTACAGCCCGGCGGTGGTTGCCGATGCCGCAACGCTCACCGGCGCGGCCCTCACCGGCCTCGGCGAGCAGGCCTCGGCAATAATGACCAACCGCGAGGACATGCTTGCAGACCTCCAAACGCTGGGGGAGGAGAGCGGGGACTATGTATGGCCCTTCCCGCTATGGGAGGAGTACGACTACATTGTTAAGGGCCGCTTCGGAGACGTGCCCAACATTCCGGCGCAGGGCAACAGCCGCTACGCGGGGATTATCGGCGGGGGTAAGTTTTTAGAAGTGTTTGCAAAGGACCTCAACTGCCCCTGGCTCCATCTCGATATCGCCTCCGTTATGACTGCCGCCGAAGGGCACCACTTGGCGCGAGGTGCCGCAGGTGCTCCGGTGCGCTACTTTCTTGCACTGATAGAAAAGTACGCCACACACTAGTATTGGTATGCCTATTACCGTCAAGACAGAGGTGTACGAAGGGCCGCTGGATGTTCTCTTAGAATTAGTAGAGAAGCGCAAGCTCCTTATCAACGACATCTCGCTTGCAGCCGTAACGGATGAGTATATTGAGCAAATTAATGCGATGGAGTCACTGCCGGTTTCAGACACGGCGGAGTTTGTGGCACTTGCGGCGACGCTTCTGCTCATTAAGTCACGCTCGCTCCTGCCGCACTTGGAGCTTTCCGGCGACGAAACGCGCGACATTAAAGAACTGGAGTACCGCCTCGCGCTCTACCAACTGATAAAAGATGCCGCGCGAGGGCTCCACCAACTCGACCTGCCACACTTAAGCCCCGGTAACCCGCGCGAGAGGGAACCGCTTTTTATACCCGACCCCGCTCTCACCCCCGAAGGGCTGCAGACTGCGGCTGAGCAACTTATAGAAGGATTTCCCGCGCTGCTTATACTCCCGAAAGTCGAAGTTAAAAAAATTATTTCTCTCGAGGAGATGGTGGAGAGAATGGCCGGCCGAATCCAAAGCGCGATACGGATGAGTTTTAAAGAATTTGCAGGCAAAAAAGAGCGCGGAGAGATAATAGTGGGGTTTCTGGCCCTTCTGGAATTGGTGAAGCAGGGTATAATCAAAGCACAGCAGGAGTCGCACTTCGGGGATATTACCCTTGAGAGCGATGCTGTATCCACACCGCATTATGGACACAAACATTGAGGCCCTGCTCTTTGCACTCGGCCGGCCTATTGCCCGAACAGAACTGGCAGCGCTGCTTGACGCAAGCCAAGAACAGATCGAAAAAGCGATTATGACGCTGCGCGAAAAGCCCCGCAGTGGCATTGTTCTGGTGGACGACGGCAAGGAGGTTGAGCTGCGCGTTTCGGGAGAGAGTGCCCAAACAGTGGATAAAATCCTCAAAGAGGAGTATGACCGTGACATCGGCAAGGCGGGGATGGAAGCGCTTTCGGCGGTGCTTTACCGCGGGCCACTCTCGCGCAGTGAGATAGATTTTATCCGCGGAGTCAACTCATCGCAGACCCTCCGCACGCTTACCGTGCGCGGGCTTGTGCGTCGCGTCCCCAATCCAAAAGACGAGCGGGTGTTCCTCTACGAGCCGACCACCGAACTCCTTTCCGAACTCGGCGTCGAGCGCGTTCAAGACCTCCCCGACTACGCACACGTAAAGGAAAAACTCCGCACTCTCGAGGAAACCTATCGGCAAAAACAGGCCGACACTGTATGAACCACATCACTCAATCGATAGGAATAGGAGTTCTAGCACTTATGGCAACTGTAGGCGCCTTTGGCGGAGGGGTATATGCCGCGGTGCGAGTAAGTCCCCAACATCTCTCGGCCGCCGCAGCTGGCGCAGAGCAACCGAATGTAACCACTGTTGCGCTTGACCCCTCGCGCCTTGAGGCCCGCGCCGCCGTACTCTACGACGTGGGCAGCGGCCGTGTGTTGTATCAAAAAAACGCCAATGAGGCGCTCCCACTCGCCTCACTCACCAAACTTATGGCCGCGCAAACAGTACTCTCGCGCAAAGACCCTACAACCCCGGTCCTCATCACAAAAGACGATGTACGCTCCGAAGGGGACTCCGGTTTGCAAGTGGGGGAAACGATGCCTCTCGGTGACCTTATCTCGCTGGCGCTTGTCGCCTCAAGCAACGACGCTATAACCGCTGCCGCCTCCGCCCTCGGAGCGGACCCGATTGAAAAAATGAATGCGGCCGCACGCGAGCTCGGGCTTACACAAACACACTTTAACAACCCGACAGGGCTCGATGTCTCGGCGAGCGTCTCGGGGGCCTACGGCTCATGCTTTGATGTGGCGCGGCTTGCCTCGCTTTTCTACACGAACTATCCGGAGTTTTTTGAACTCACCACGCTCCCAGACGTGAGGGTTGACGGAGGCGCAAAAAAAGAGATTACTCTTCCTGCCACCACTTTGCCTCTCCAAAACATTCCCGGATTTGTTGCCGCAAAAACTGGGTACACTGATCTTGCGGGGGGCAATGTTGTTGCGCTCTTTGACCTCGAACCCGGGCGCACTGTCGCGGCGGTCGTGCTCGGCTCGACCCACGAAGGCCGCTTTAGTGACATCCGCATGCTGATAGAAGCAGCCCGAAAATCTTTATGATAGAAACGGACATAATGCGTGTATTCATCCCCGCTACCATCGCCTTTCTTATTGGAATAGGGATAACGCCTTTTGTGACGCACTTTCTCTATCGTAACCGGATGTGGAAGCAAAAGGGGGGCAAAGTGGCGCTCGACGGCACCGATGCGGTTGAGTTTAACCGCCTGCACCAGGAGCGGGAGGTGGGAGTGCCGCGTTTCGGCGGCGTTATAGTGTGGGCGAGCGTGTTTTTGACGGCCGACCTGCTATCACTCCTTGCGCGTATATACCCAGGCCCCTTCGGCGACCTCGCCTTCATTAGCCGGAGTCAGACCTGGCTGCCGCTCGCGGCGCTTGCGGTAGGCGCCCTTGTCGGTTTTGTCGACGATCTTTTTGAGGTATCGGGTCGTCGCGGTATAAAACTCCGTATACGGCTTGCGGTGGTGGCCGCTACCACCCTCTTCATCGGGTGGTGGTTCTACGACAAACTCGATGTCTCGGCAATCACGCTGCCTTTTGTGCACGCGCCTCTCGAGCTTGGCATCCTCTTTATCCCGTTTTTTGTGCTTGTGGCGCTTTTCATATATGCCGGCGGGGTAATCGACGGAATCGACGGCTTGGCGGGAGGTACTTTTGCAACTATTTTTGCGGCATACGCCGGCATCGCCTTTTTTCAGCACCAGCTCGACATCGCGGCGCTCGCGGCGGCGATAGCGGGAGGACTCCTCGCGTTTTTGTGGTTCAATATCCCGCCGGCACGCTTCTACCTTTCTGAAACGGGGACCATGGCGCTCACTCTGTCTCTCACAGTAATTGCCTTTTTGACCGATACCCTCGGCGGAGGAAAGGGCGTGTCGGTACTCCCTATAATCGCACTGCCGCTTGTTGCCACGGTTCTCTCCAATGTTGTGCAAATGTTCGGCAAAAAAATTCTTGGTCGCAAAGTATTGCGTATTGCGCCCTTGCACCACCACTTTGAAGCGCTCGGCTGGCCGCCACACAAAGTAGTGATGCGCTACTGGGTCGTGGGGACAATAGCGGCGATAATCGGAATGACTATCGCACTGCTCTAATCAGAAATGAAAGCACGCTCTTTAGATACTCCGTTTTTACTGGCCTTTCTTTTACTCGCGGGTTTTGGCCTACTCATTTTTACCTCAGCGGCGCTGGGGCTTCTTGCGCGGGACGGCGGAGCCAACTTTAGCTCGGTGGCGGCATCGCAGTTTCTGTTCGGGTTTCTACTCGGCGGGGGAGCGCTCGTAGTGCTCTCGAGGATAGAGTACAAGCGTTGGCGGCCGTATACTCCGTACTTCTTTGCCGTAGCGCTTTGCCTCACCCTGCTCACTTTTGTCCCGGGTATCGGCCTCGAACTCAAAGGGGCCGCGCGCTGGATACAGGTCGGCGGGGTGACCTTCCAGCCGGTGGAACTCCTAAAATTTGCAGTGGTTCTCTTTTTGGCTGGGGTATATGCTTCGCGCATCCAGGAGACAAAAACCGTGCGCGCCGGTGTGCTTCCACTTTTACTTATTGCTGGCTCCTCGGCGGCGGTACTGTTGCTGCAGCCGGACACCGATGGCGCGGCGATGATACTTATCGCCGGCGCGACGATGCTTTTTGCCGCGGGCGGGCGCATACACCACCTGTTCCTTCTTGCTCTGCTCGGAATGCTTGTGCTTGGGGTTGTGGTATATGAGCGGCCCTACCTTGCCGAGCGCTTTACCACTTTTCTGCACCAATCGGACGACCCGAGAGGGGCCGGGTGGCAAATAAGTCAGTCACTCATTGCGGTAGGATCGGGGGGATGGACAGGGCGGGGCTTCGGACAAAGTATCGAAAAATTTTCTTATCTCCCCGAACCAATAGGGGACTCGATATTTGCCGTTGCCGCAGAGGAGTTTGGCTTCATCGGGTCGGCACTCCTGGTTCTGCTGTACGTCTCGGTTGCGCTGCTGGCATTGCGTATAGCGGCACGCGCTTCGGACCCTTTCGGAGGGCTCCTGGTTGTCGGACTTACCGTCCTCATCATCGGACAGTCGTTTATGAATATCAGCTCGACATTGGGGCTCATTCCGCTTTCGGGATTGCCGCTTATATTTGTGTCGCACGGCGGCACGGCGCTCGCCATATCACTCGCCGAAGTCGGCGTTATACTAAGTGTATCCAGACGGATGAAATCGTAAATTATGAAAATCCTTTTTACCGGCGGAGGAAGCGGAGGACATTTTTACCCTATTATTGCGATCGCCGAGGCCGTCAACGACATCGCGCGCGAACGGCGGCTTGTAGACCCCGAACTCTTTTATGCAGCCCCCGACCCGTACGACCGCGAGCTCCTCATCGCCAACAACATCACCTTTGTCAGCACAGCGGCAGGCAAGGTGCGCAACTACTTCTCGCTCCTCAACTTTTTCGATTTTTTTAAGACCGGATGGGGAGTTTTGCGCAGCGTGCTGCGGATATTTTTTCTTTACCCCGACGTCGTCTTTGGTAAGGGAGGATACGCCTCATTCCCCACGCTTCTTGCCGCCAAACTCTTCCGCATCCCCGTTATCATCCACGAGTCGGACGCCGAACCGGGTCGGGTTAACCGCTGGGCGGGAACCTTTGCGGTAAAAGTGGCGGTCTCCTTCCCCGAAGCGGCACATTATTTTAAAAAAGAGAAGTGCGCATACACCGGCAACCCTATTCGCAAAGCAGTGCTTGTCCCCGCACGCGAAGGCGCGCACGAGTTCCTAAAACTCGACAAAGACCTGCCCATTATTTATGTGACCGGTGGCTCGCAGGGAGCGCAGGCGCTCAACGAGGTAGTGCTTTCGGCCCTGCCTCAATTGCTGGAAAAGTACCAGGTGGTACACCAAACAGGTACCGATAATATCGACGACGTGCAGAACCGGATAAAAGTAATCCTCGGCGACTCGCCTCTGGCGAAGCGATACAAGGCCTTCGGATATCTAAACGACCTGGCCACGCGGATGGTCGCCGGAGCAGCCGCTATTATCATCTCGCGCGCGGGCTCCACTATTTTTGAAATCGCTTCGTGGGGCCTGCCATCGATACTCATTCCACTCCCGACCGCCGCCGAAGACCATCAGACAAAAAACGCGTACGCCTACGCACGTGCGGGTGCCTGCACCGTCATCGAGCAGGGCAACCTTACGCCTGGATTGCTGGTGTCTGAAGTCAATAGGATTATGACACACGAGCCCATAAAGCACGCGATGGGCACTGCCGCGCGCGCCTTTGCCCGCCTCGACGCCGCGAGCTTGATATCCTCGGCCCTGCTCGAC
Organism: Candidatus Adlerbacteria bacterium RIFCSPHIGHO2_02_FULL_54_18; assembly: GCA_001775445.1. GTDB lineage: Bacteria > Patescibacteriota > Minisyncoccia > Phycocordibacterales > SBAW01 > GWA1-54-10. Next base: position 17,359 of record MEWV01000015.1, on the reverse strand, counting down.
ATAGCCCTTTCCCACGAGCAATAATAGATCCTATGCCGAAGGTAGTTACCAGATTTGCGCCCAGCCCAACAGGGAACCTCAATGTCGGTGGAATTCGCGCGGGAATTTTTGCCTATCTTTTTGCACGGCACAACGGAGGCAAATTTATTGTGCGTATTGAAGACACCGATAAAGAGCGCTCAAAAAAAGAATTTGAAGATAATATTTTCGAATCACTTGCGTGGCTGGGTATTGATATAGACGCGACATACCGACAGAGTAAGCACGCCGCCCGATATGAAGAGCTACTTCGCAAACTTATCGCGGAAGACAAAATCTATGTGGCAAAAGAGGAACCAAAAGAACCGGATGGCCGAAGCGAGGTAATTCGTTTTAGAAATCCAAACAAGATTATTTCTTTTTTTGATGCAGTACATGGCCAAATTGAATTTGATACTACGGAACTAAAAGATTTTATTATTGCAAAAAGTTTTACCGAGCCGCTCTTTCATTTCGCCGTAGTCGTTGACGACTGGGACGAAGGGGTGACCCATGTGGTGCGGGGGGAAGATCATATTTCGAATACGCCGAGACAAATTTTGATTCAAGAAGCCCTTGGGGTGCCGCGGCCAAAGTATGCGCACCTGCCGCTTATTGTCAGCAGCGACCGTAGCAAGCTTTCGAAGCGCAAGGGCGCGGTTGCAATTACTGAATATAAAAAATTGGGATACGTGCCCGAAGCAATTTTGAATTACGATTCCTTTTTAGGTTGGCACCCCGCGGGAGAAAAAGAAATTTATTCGAAAGAAGAATTAATCACTGAGTTTACACTCGACCGTGTACAAAAGAGTCCTGCGATGTTTGACGAAACAAAACTTCTTTGGTTCAATCATGAGCATCTCAAAAAGCTCTCCGACAGCGAGTACGCGGCGCGGCTTAAAGAATTTGCCCAAAAAGATGTTGACCCGCGGCTTGTGCCGCTGCTTAAAGAGCACGCCAAAACTCTTAAAGAGGCGGCCAAGGCGCTCGAGGACGAGTTTGACTTCCTCGGCGGCATTGCCTACAAGCCGGAGTTCCTCTTACAGGGAGGAAAGATTACCGCTGAGGTTGCGTCAAATCACTTGAAGACGCTCTCCGAGATTCTACAGAATATTCCTGATGAAGGATTCACCCCCGCACAACTTAAAGACATACTCTGGCCCTACGCGACCGACCAGGGCAGGGGGGAGGTGCTTTGGCCCCTGCGCGTCGCGCTCTCCGGGCGCGAAAAGTCTCCTGACCCCTTCACTCTCTGTAGCATTTTGGGCAAGGCGGAGACGCTGGAGCGTATTGCCCAAGCGCTCCAAAAATTATAAAATAGGGCAAATGCCACGCTCCCTTCTGGTTACTGCTCTTTTGCTGGCGCTGGCAACCCCAGCTTTTGCCCAAGACCCCAGCCCCGAGATCCAGGCGCAAGTAGACACCGCCAGCGCGCAGATACAAAAGCTCAAGGACGAGATAGCGGCTCTGCAGAAGGACCTCAACTCCACCACCGCCCAAAAGCAGACCCTCCAAAATGCTATAAAGGCGCTCGACCTGCAGATACAAAAACTCCAAAAAAGCGTAACTCTGACCACGACGCAGATGTCGCAGAAGGACAAAGAGATAAGCACTCTGTCGGGGGACATACGCACCACAGAAGAGAAGATGGGCGATGCCAAGGGCGGCATAGCCGCCTCGCTGCGTCGGCTCGGGCAGACCGACCAAGAGGAGCTGATAATAGCCCTTTTTGGTGGCGGTACGCTCTCCGGCTTTTTTGACGAGGCGGTAAACTTGGCCAGCCTGCGCAGCGACCTGCAAAACCGGGTAGAGGACTTGGGCGCCCTGCGCAGCGATCTGCGAGTGAGCAAAACCAGCGCCGAGGCCAGGCGCCAAGAACTCGCGCGGCTCAAGAGCAACTTAACCGAGCAAAAACAAGGGGTCACCACCGCAAAAGCCGACCAGACCACATTGCTTACGCAGACAAAAAGCAAAGAAAGCGAGTACCAAAAACTCATCGCGCAGAAAGAGGATGAGCAAAAGTCGTTTGAGTCGGAGCTGGTGCGGCTTGCCGTGGGCCTCGGCCCAGCCGACACAAGCAGTGTCCCCGGCGCGGCCAGAGGCATTTTGAGCTGGCCGCTCGACAATGTGCGCAACTCTTTATGTGCGGTCGGTATTAAAAACGGAGAGAGTTGTTTTACACAATACTTCGGCAACACAACCTTTTCCCAGTCGGGAGCATACAGCGGCAACGGGCATAACGGCATAGACTTTAGGGCCTCTGTCGGTACGCCGGTGCGGGCGGCGCTGTCCGGCGTAGTACAAGAGATAAACTTGGGGGCTGTCAAAAACTGCCAGTATGGCAAGTGGGTGCTGGTAAAGCACAAAAACGGGCTGACCACGCTGTACGCGCACCTCTCCAATATCTCGGTTTCAAAAGGGCAGTCGGTGGGGACGGGTGAACTGGTCGGCTATGCGGGCAACACCGGCTACGCCACCGGCCCGCACCTGCACTTCACGGTCTATGTGTCGAGCGCGGTGTCGTTTAAGCAGTACACCTGCAACAGCGGCTACACCGCCTTTATCCCCGTGGCGCCCCTCAACGCTTACCTCAATCCACTCTCCTATTTGCCGGGGCTTTAATCAGGTCTTCTTTCTTTACTATCCCCACCGGAGCAGACGACATCGCAAACATACCTCATACTTTAGGTAGCGGAAGACCTGTGCAATGAGACAGGTCAGTGGTCGAGCCCGCTACTAATCCTTTCTCCATATAAATACACTATGAAAGCATTACACATGGTCGGCTTCATTTTCCTCGTAGTCGGCGGTCTCAACTGGGGACTCATCGGCCTTGGCGGATTTATGAACGCCGATTGGAACGTGGTCGGGATGATACTCGGCTCCTGGCCGCAGGTAGAGTGGCTTGTCTACATCCTGGTCGGCCTTTCGGCCGTCTGGGCGCTTGTATCGCACAAGGGGGACTGCCGCACCTGCTCGGGGATGTAAAAAAGCGTCTATGGTATACTGCAGGGGACTATGTCGTCTCCTGCAGTATTCGTCTCCGAACTCACAAAAACATACGACACGGGGGTTAAGGCGCTCAAAGGAATATCCCTCTCGGTAGAGGAGGGGGACTTTTTTGCACTCTTGGGGCCCAATGGCGCGGGTAAGACAACACTGATAGGGATACTAACTGGACTTATTAATAAAACATCCGGAGAGGCGAGGATCTTCGGCCACGATATGCCAAAAGACGCCTCACGCGCTAAAACCTATATCGGACTGGTGCCGCAGGAGTTCAACTTTAATATCTTCGAAAAGGTCGAGGATATTGTCGTCACCCAGGCGGGCTACTACGGCATCCCGCGCAGCGAGGCGCTCAAAAACGCCGAACCGCTCCTCATAGACCTCGGGCTGTGGGAAAAGCGCAATGAGCCGTCGCAAAAGCTCTCCGGCGGAATGAAGCGCCGGCTTATGATAGCCCGCGCGCTCATCCACAAGCCCCGACTCCTTATACTCGATGAGCCCACCGCGGGAGTTGATGTCGAATTGCGCCGCGCTATGTGGATATTTTTGCGCCGTATGAACGCCGAGGGCACCACTGTCATCCTCACCACCCACTATTTAGAAGAGGCCGAACAGCTGTGCCGTACGGTGGCGATTATAAACAAAGGCGAGATACTCATCAACGAGCCGATGCAGGCGCTCCTTGCCCGCCACGGAGAAGAAAAGCTCGAGGATATATATCTCGGTCTGATAGAAGGAGATGCGGCTAAAAAAACCCTATGACATCGGCAAAAATCTGGACAGCATACTACACAATGATGCGCAAAGAGGTGGTGCGTATCTTCCGCATTTGGGCGCAGACATTACTGCCGCCGGTGGTCACCACCTCGCTCTATTTCATTGTTTTTGGAACCTTTATCGGTTCACAGCTCGCGCCTATAGACGGCTACTCATACATCCAGTTTATCGTGCCGGGACTCATTATGATGTCGGTCATAACGAGCTCTTATATGAACACGGTGTCGAATTTCTACTTTGCCAAGTTTATGCGCAACATCGATGAACTTCTTGTTTCGCCGATGCCCGACTGGGTAATCATCCTGGGCTTCGTGAGCGGGGGAGTGGTGCGCGGGCTTATTGTAGGATTCTTTGTGCTCGGAGTATCGCTTTTCTTTACCCATCTGGCGATACACAGCGTGCTCGTGCTGCTCGCCTCCATACTCTTGACCTCGGTGCTCTTTTCGCTCGGAGGGCTCATCAACGGAGTATTTGCCAAAGGGTTTGACGGGATTTCGATCGTACCTACCTTCGTGTTGACCCCGCTTACCTACCTCGGCGGTATCTTCTACTCGATACAGCAATTTCCGGAGTTTTGGCAAAAGGTCTCTCTTGCCAACCCGATACTCTACATGGTCAACGCCTTCCGGTGGGGATTCCTCGGGGTTTCCGACATTCCTGTGTGGATCTGCTTTAGTGTCCTCCTTGCTATGACGACACTCTTTTTGTGCATAGTTTTGTGGCTCTTTAAAAGCGGGGTAGGGGTAAAGGCCTAAAAAAAAGCCGCCGGGGTCAAACCTCGGCGGCGATATCAACGCGGTACTGTTCTCCGCGCTTGACGACACTAACTCAGTAAGTAGGGGATGCTAGTAGGAGGCCTGGAGGCGGTAGGCCTCCTCCGTTATCTTAGCTTTAATGAAGTTAAAGCTTTGTTTTTTTGCCGGAGGGTAGCCATTCGGTAATAGTTAAGACTTTTGTTTCAATAGGATGGGCATTACGCAAGCGCCGCATCGCATGCCGGGGCGCAACAGGGGAGTGGGGAGAGTCGTCGAGGTCTATGATGAGTTGGTCGAGGTCTGCCTCCGAAGTGACCCAGTGCGGCGCGTAGCGCGACAGGTTAAACGGCCGCGAGTAGGCGCGCATGGTCTTGCGCCGGTGTTCTAAAAAATATTCGTGGAAGTACGACATCGCGAGCTCGCGCGGATTCTTGTACACCGGGTCGCGCCAGCGCAGTATCGTGTGGTTGGTCTTGCTTATGGCGCCCCAACGCCCTTCTTCTTTAAAGAGCGCGAGGACGTGATCGTAGTCATCGGCGGTGGTTTGGATATCAAGGAGGAGCGGCGGTTGGCCATGATAGCACAGAGCGGCTGCGGCAAAAAGGGCCCCTTCTACGCAGTGCGCCTTATTTTCTTGCAGTACTCGTCGTGGCGAGTAGAGGGTCTCCCCTACGAGCTCAAAATTGATAGGGAGGTGGTCGAGATAGTCCTGAATTTTTTGCGGCGTCGATAATTTTTTAAACACGCCGTGCTCGGCGGGGGAGAGGAGGGCGCGCATCTCGCGTGCATACTGTGTGGTCATAGACAATAGTGTACACGGCGTGATTATACTAACGTCGCACAATATATCTTTTGCGCCGTTTATCTGTACACTAGCGGCTCAGTCAAATACAAATGCTATACTTTAAGAGTACTCCCCTTCGGGGGTTTACAGGGGTTTGGGGCGGCTAGTTCCATTAGACCCAACCGAGTCGAAATGGGCCCCTCAGACGCAAAAGCGCCCGCCAATATGGCGGGCGCTTTTGTTTGA
>MEWV01000015.1:0-11764 GCA_001775445.1 Candidatus Adlerbacteria bacterium RIFCSPHIGHO2_02_FULL_54_18 | reverse complement strand
GGGAGTTATTATTTACTCAAAGCGAGCTCTTTCTTGTAGACCGAGGACTTTTTCCAGCACGGGCTGGACGAACTCCAGGGCTGCGTTCCCTCTTTTTCGTATAAGTACTTGGCATACGCAAGGTTGCCTTGGATGCTGTAGAGGTCGAGGCCGAGCTTGTCGGCTACTGCAAGGTGGTAGTGTTCATTGACCTGCATCACCCCGACGTCCTGGTCGTTGACGACGCCGCGGTGGACAGAGCCATCTTTGTCGAACTGTTTAAAGTGCGACTCGCACCGAGCCACCTCGATCATAATCGGCGTGTCGGCAAAGTAGTCGCGCACATACTCCTCGACGGTCTGCGCTGCCGGCATGGTGACAACCGTAATCTGCGGAGCTGCGGCGGCGGTTTGGCCGCTGAGCGCCAGAGATACGGCGAGAGCGATACTAGCTGCAAAAGACATCATAATAATTGAGTTGTATGGTGTGGGTAAACCTCTTGCTTTTGCCGTCTAGGGCAAAAAGAAAGCCCCGGCTCGACACCGGAGATAAGATAACACTAACAGATTTTGTCAAGGTGGTCAAGCAAAGCACTTGACAAAATAAAGGCACTCTAAGGAGTGCCGAGATTCCGTTATTTGACAACAGATTTTACTGTGGTCAGCACACTAAAGGACAAACGATAAAAAATACGCTATGGTGGTAGCACGCAGGAGAACAACAAAGACGGGCTGTAGTATACCGGCAGTACACATGCATGGGGTGCATGTAGACCGGGTTCAATTCCCGGCAGCCCGAGCGATTAGGATTTCAACCAAGGAATATCAAACTGCTCAAACTCGGGCAGGAGTTTTTTGTCCCACAGCAGGCGCGAGATTACCTCGGCATGGGATTTCGCGCCCGTGAGAGCATTGTGCGGCACCGGTTCCTCAGGGATACCGCAGTAGAGGAGTATCGCATCTAGGTTGAGCGCCGAGCGCCGCTTTTCCTCATCAATGGGGGGAGTCAGTCCCCTTTTGACCATATGCATCCAGCAGAGCGAGTGGCTGTCGATGGTGCGGTGAGCAAACGGCCAGGCCGTGTGCCCCGCCCGTACGGCGGCCGCCTGCAAAATATCTCTGTCAAACGAGACGTTCTGCCCCGCCAGCGTCCGATCGGCAACCGGCTCCGCAAACGCGGCAAATTTATGCACCAGATCGGCCTCGCTTTGTTTTGAAGAGTCACTAATCTGCTCACGGGTAAAGCCGCATACCGCGAGTGCCTCGTCGTTTATATGCGCTCCCTCCCATGCGCGACACTCTTCGTAGAGCTGCCGCGTCGGGTCCGACATATCAACAGCCCCCACGCTCAAAATAGAGTGGGTCTCAGACCCTATACCGCTTGCTTCCACATCAACGGCTATCATATAGACCAATTATACTTCGGGGGCACCGAAGACGCGCGTGACAAATTGCTGTGCTTTATCGACAAACGCATGGATCCTTGGATAACGTATCGTGTGTTTGTCTATCCACGCCCGCAACGTTGGCGAATATAAAGAAAAAAGTAGCGCACTTATCGCCAGAAATAAAAATCCTTGTAGGAACGGCAGTGCAAGTCCCGCGAGCCCCAACAATAAACATATCGTCGCGAGCGACAATACTATCATCCTTTTTACCTGTTTTTTTATCATAATGGTCTAGAGTCCGGGGCAATTTGCAGCCGGTTCATATCCGACCGCCTGCGCCTCCTCTATAGAATCAAACCATACCTTATTTTCCTCTTTAATGCGAGTAGCGGCCGAGCATGAGGGGAGATAGTATTTTGTGCCGGACTTCGAGGCAACATAAGCACCTTGTCCTTTGGGAAAAGCGGCGGCTGCTGCGGTCTGGGTCGAGGGGGCGTTGTTGATGATAAGCCGAGGCCTCTCCTCCCCCGCCACCGAGAGCCGCCCGAGCCCAAAAGCCCCGAGCCCCACCAACACCAGAACAATGGGCAGTATATAAAGCTCCACCTTGCGCAGAGTGTCTTTATTTGTTAATATGCGGGGCACAGTAACCATTATATATGGCAAGTAAGAAAGCGGGCGGAACAGCTAAAAACCTCACCGACTCAAATCCGAAATATCTCGGGGTTAAGCTCTATGCCGGAGAAAAGGCAAAAAAAGGCGCCATAATCATCCGCCAGCGTGGCAATCGCGTCCTGCCGGGGCGCCACGTTGGCGAGGGCAAGGATCACACGCTCTTTGCCCTCAAAGAGGGCACGGTCGCTTTCCGCACTGTGCGCAAAACGCGCTTCGACGGTCGCCGGTCAGTACATCCGGCAGTCGACGTCATCGTCACATAAAAAAATAAATAGAGGGGCTTAAGCAACAGGAACTACCACAACGCCAAATTCGGCTTTGTGGTTTTTGCTTTGTAGCATCACACTATGCTCGCCCACGGTTTTAATCGGCTCCAAAAAACGAATAGAGGACTCCGGTATCTCGAGAGAGTACTCGGTGTGTATCGCCTTCGTCACATCTTTTTCGTGCACGGTCTTAAACAGCCCGCCCTTTTCAGTCGCGCGGGCGCTCAAAGACACTTTTTTGCCGCGCAGGGCCGCAACTTTATTGTCGAGCTGCTCCTCCTCCTGCACCTTTTGTGCCTCATGCTCGGCACGTTTTGCCTCATACTCGGCTATCTTTTCCGGAGTCGCGGCTTCGGCGAGTTTTTTGGGGAAGAGCCCGTTGATGGCATACCCCTCCGCGACGTTTTTTATCTCGCCGTGGAGTCCTACCCCGCGCACATCCTTGAGCAAAATCACTTTCATTGCGTAATGAGCCAGGCGACGGCGGCATCTTTTTGAGGATCCTTGCCCGCAGTAACTTCCTCTTGCGTTCGGTCTGCCGCAATGTCCGGCTTAAGCCCTCCGTCCGATATCGACTGTCCGTTGGGGGTCAACCACTGGGCGACCGTTATTTTAAGCTCCGCTCCCCCGCCGAGTTCAATCAACTGCTGGACCGAGCCCTTGCCGAACGTGCGCGTCCCCACCAGCTTTGCGACACCATGTTGAGAGAGCGCGCCTGCCAAAATTTCTGAGGCCGAAGCGGACCCTTGGTTGACCAGTATCGCCATTGAAAGTTTTTTGTTTACAAAAACGTTGTAGCCGGAACTGCGATGCTGGACGTTGTCCCCCTTGCCGGAAAAGTCCTCAGTGACCACCATATCGCCCACAGGGAGGAAATAGCTCGCCATCTCCACCGCCGCGTCGAGGTAGCCCCCCGGATTGCCCCGCAGGTCGAGTATCATTTTGGTTGACCCTGATTCAAAATGCTTTCGCAATGCAGAGCGGAAGAGGTCTACTGAGTTTTCAGAAAAACTGTACAACTCGATGATGAAGATTCCGTCCGAACGCGCATAAGTATTAATAATAGGTATCTGAATTGTCTCGCGAGTTATAACGACCTCGATACGCTCTAGGGCGCCCTCGCGCTGTAGAAGCAGCTTAACCTTTGTCCCGACCTCGCCGCGGATAAGTTTGACCGCGCGTTCTACCGCCAAGTGCTCGGCGGGAGCACCGTCGATTGCAAGTATTGTGTCGCCGCTTTGAACTCCCGCGCGCTCGGCAGGGCTGCCTTTAAGCGGAGAGACAACGGTAAGCGAGCCGTTTCGCTCGCCGAGCTCCATCCCCACCCCGCCAAAAGAGCCCTTAATATCTTCGTTAAATTGCTTTGCATCCGGCGGCGGCAAAAAGACCGTATACGGGTCGTCGTAGCTGTCGGTCAACCCGGCTATCGCGCCGTACATCTTTTGCTCGTCGGTGGGGATAGAGCTCGAGCTGTGCGTCTGCACAAAGTTGTCGTTGAGCAGCTTCCATACCTGCCAAAATTTTGAAAAATCGACATCTTGCGGCTCGGTATTTTGACTTTGAAAACCAAAGAGTGATGCGGCAGACACCACGTTGTGCAGTCGCTCGGTAACGCCGGTAAATACACCTATACCAAACGCGAGCATCACTGCCGCCACAAACCCTGCCGCCATCATCTGCGTCCTGTTCATAATATGCGGAGTATAGCACAAAGTAGCGGTATACTTACGGCATGATTACGCGGTACGCGCAACGCGATTTGACGTGGATAGACCTCGTGAGCCCCTCGGCAGCAGAGGTGCGCGAGGTGATGCGCGAGTTCGACCTCGACCCCCTTGTTGCCGAAGAACTTCTGACACCGTCGTTTAAGCCCAAAGTTGAGCGCCGTGGCGACACCATTTACCTTATCCTCCACTTCCCCTCCCTGCGCGGGGTCTCGGCGCGGCCTGAGCAAGAAATAGATTTTATTTTGGGGCGGCGTTTTCTCATAACCACGCGCTACGAAAACATCGACCCTTTGCACATGTTTGCCAAAGCGTTCGAGGTCAACGCGGTGCTCGGACACGGAGCGGCGACCCACGGCGGCCACCTTTTCATCGCGATGGCGCGCAGCATTTACGAGGCCTTGGGCAACGAGTGCGACCATGTTAACCGCCGTCTCCACGACATAGAGGAGCGCATCTTCGGCGGAAACGAGCGCGGGATGGTGGCCGAGCTCTCACAGACCGCCCGCGTGATACACGACTTCAAGCAATCGCTCCTGCCTCATGAAGAAATGCTCGCGTCGCTCGAGCCCGTTGGGGGGCGTTTGTTCGGAGTCGAGTACGGCTACTACGTTCGCGAACTGGTGGGCGTCTACCGCCGCATCGAGCGCAAGCTCGGCAACCTACACGACTCGCTGCATGAGTTGCGCGCCACCAACGACTCGCTCCTTTCCACCAAACAAAACGAAATTATGAAGATACTCACCATTATGGCATTTGTCACCTTCCCTCTTTCGCTCATATCGAGCATTTTCGGTATGAACACGGTCTACCTGCCCATTGTCGGCACACCCGGCGACTTTTGGTATGTGGTTGGCGGGATGGCCACACTTACGTTAGGATTCTTTATATTCTTTAAAAGCAAGAAGTGGTTGTAACTATGCGCCTGTTTTCCTTTTTTTCCTCACCACACAAAGGTATGCCTCCCCTGCTCCTGCGCAATACGCTCTCCGGCGAGCGGGAGGTCTTTCAGCCCATAAACGGCAGGGTAAAAATGTACAACTGCGGCCCGACTGCTTACGACAGACAGCATATAGGAAACCTTTTCCCGCCCGTGGTGGCCAACATACTACGGCGGACTCTCGAGTATTGGGGATACAAAGTGCAGGAGGTCAACAATATCACCGACTTCGGGCACATTTCCGAAGACGAAGAGAGCGAGGACAAGATGACAAAGGGTCTGCGGCAGGAAGGGCTCCCTCCCACACTCGCAAACATGCGCGTAGTTGCGGAAAAGTTTGCCGCGCTTTTTTTTGATGATTTGCCATCGCTTGGCGTCAACCCCAAACACGTAGAGTACCCGCGCGCGAGCGACTACATCGCGGAGCAGATAGCGCTCATAAAAACGCTCAAACAAAAAGGGTACGCGTACACAACAAGCGACGGAGTGTATTTCGACGTGTCAAAATTCCCCGCATACGGAAAGCTCGGCGGAATTAATCTTGAAGGACAGCTCTCCGGCGCGCGAGTCGAAGAAAATAAAGAAAAGCATACGCCGAACGATTTTGTGCTCTGGAAGCCGGATGCAAAACTGGGCTGGGAGTCGCCCTGGGGGTTAGGATTCCCCGGCTGGCATACCGAGTGCGTCGCAATGATATTTAAACTCCTCGGACGCCAAATTGATATCCATATGGGCGGCATGGACCTTGTCCCCGTCCATCACAACAACGAGATAGCACAGGCCGAAAGCGCGACGGGCAAACAATTTGTGCGCTATTGGGTACATAACGCGCATATCACCATTGAGGGGAAAAAAATATCAAAATCACTTGGCAACACGGTCTATCTGCACAACCTGACCGACAAAGGGCTGTCAGCTCGGGCACTCCGATATTGGTTCTTGACCGGACACTACCGCACGCCAATGAACTTTACGTGGGGAGCAATAGAGGGGGCCAACACCGCGCTCAAGCATTTGACAAATCTATATCACGAGTCCTCATTTAGTAGGTCAGACCTACTAAATGAGGACTTTTTGGTTAAGTTTCATGCCGCTATTGCCGATGATCTCGACACTCCTAAAGCGCTCGCGCTTGTGTGGGAGAACATAAAAACCCTCAACCGCGCCACGCTCGCCGAAACCGACAAAATTTTGGGGCTAGGGCTTGCAGAGGTTAACCCTTCGTCAAAACTAACGGTAAGGGAAGAATTGCCGGAAGGTATAAAAGAGCTTCTTGCGGTAAGAGAGGCCGCCAGGGCAGCCAGAGAGTTCGACCGCGCCGACGCCCTGCGTAAAGATATCGAAACAAAAGGATTTATTGTCAAAGACACCGCCGAAGGGCCTCGGGTAAGCCAAAAAGAGTAATCCCCTTTTTATCCCCCTGTACCCAACATTGGCGCAGGAGAGCGTTGGGGGTACTCTAGAGATATGGCTGGCGATAGAAAAGACAAGGCGCTGCGCGTGCCTCCGCAAACTTTAGAAACCGAGCGGGCGCTCCTTGGCGCTCTGATGATACGCCCGGAGGGGATGAATGAGAGCAGCGACGTAATAACGGCGGACGCTTTTTATGCCGAAAAGCATCGCATCATCTATCGCGCAATGCTCGCACTCTACCAAAAAAACGAGCCCATAGACATCGAGAGCGTGCGCTCCAAACTGCAGGATCAGGGCGCGCTCGACTCTGTCGGCGGCATCACCTACCTTGCCGAACTGGCAGCGGATGTCCCTGCCGCCAGCAACGCCCGCCACTACGCCGCCCAGGTCCAAAAAAAGCACATGCTCCGGAGTTTGATAGACGCTGGCGAGTATGTGGCAGAACTCGGCTACGACGAGAGTCAGGAGCTCGAAGAAACGCTTGAGCAGGCAGAAAAGAGGGTGTACGAAGTGACCTCGACACCGACGATGGCAAAGTTTACCGCGTTCGGCGAGTCGCTCAAGGGCGCGTGGGAGCGGCTTGAGTACCTACACGAGCATAAAGACGAGATGCGCGGCGTGCGCACCGGCTTTAAAGACCTCGACGTGATGTTGGCTGGCCTGCAAAAGTCCGACCTTATCATCCTCGCGGCGCGCCCTTCGGTAGGTAAGACCTCGCTCGCGCTTGACATTGCACGGCAAACCGCCATTAAACACGGTACCGTGGTGGGCATCTTTTCTCTCGAGATGGCGGCACAGCAGCTCATCGACCGCATGGTGGCCGCCGAGGCCAACGTCAACTCGTGGAATCTGCGCACCGGCAACATCAAAGACCAAGACGACTGGGACCGTATCCGCGAAGCATACGGCCGGCTGGGGGCTGCCCCTATATACATCGACGACCAGCCCGGCAACCATATCCTCAAGATGCGCGCCGTCGCGCGCCGCCTCAAAAAAGAGAATGGGCTCGGACTCATTGTGGTCGACTATCTCCAACTTATGATGCCCACAGGAGCACGGGCCAGCGACTCGATGGTCCAGCAGGTGACCGAAATTTCCCGCTCGCTCAAAAACCTCGCGCGCGAGCTCGACGTGCCGGTGCTTGCGCTCTCCCAGCTCTCCCGCGCGGTCGAGCAGCGCGGCGGCAAGCCACGGCTCTCCGACCTGCGCGACTCCGGCTCAATCGAGCAGGATGCCGATGTGGTGATGTTTATCCACCGCGACGACAAGACCAACAAAGAGAGCGAGCGCCCCAACATTGCCGAAATTCTGATAGAAAAGCATCGTAACGGCCCCGTCGGAAAAATTGAGCTCTACTTCGACGAAAAAAGGACCACTTTTCAGTCGCTCGAAAAGGCCGATTTGAGCGCCTTTGACGCGCCGGTATCCGACTTTTAAATTTTTAAATGTCCCCCATCGACCGTCTCACCTCCCTGTTTGAAAAGTTCCCCGGAATCGGACCGCGGCAGGCGCGCCGCTTTGTGCAGTATCTCTTGACCTCTTCGCCCGCCCTGCGTCAGGACATTAGCGAGCAAATTCGCTCGCTCGGCACGCAGACCGCGCAGTGCAAAAAGTGCTACCGCTGGTTTACTAAAGAAAGCAAAAGTGTGCTTTGTCCTATCTGCGGAGACGAACATCGGGAGAAGTCCCTGCTCTTTGTGGTGGAGAAGGACGCCGACATCGACAACGTGGAGCGCAGCAACTATAAAGGGTTGTATTTTGTTCTCGGCGGCATAATCCCGCTTGCGGCCGAAGAGCCCGAAAAGCATATTCGCTTGCGGGAGTTGCTGCGCTGCGCCGAGGAGGCGAGACCTGCCGAGATAATCTTAGGACTCTCCGCCACCACCGAAGGTGACCACACCCGCGAGATAATACAGGAAAAGCTGCGCCTGCCCGCGCAGACAGGCGGCTTCTCTCCAAAAATCTCCTCGCTCGGCCGCGGTCTATCCACCGGCAGCGAATTAGAATACGCCGATCCGGACACCATTGAGCAAGCCTTTGGCAACCGCCACTAATCTTAAAAAAACAAAACCCCTACTCGCAGGAGTGGGCGTTTTGTTTTTTACGCGAGTTTCGTTATTTTGACCTCAAAAAACGGCTGACGGTGGCCCTTCTTTTTAAAATAGTTGGACTTCGCCTTGTATTTGATGACCACGACTTTCTTGGCGCGGGAGATTTTGGTGATTTCGGCTGACACCTTGGCACCTTCTATAAAGGGCATCCCGATGGTAGTGTCGAGCCCGTTGTCGACGATCAGCACATTTTCAAACACGACAGTATCCCCCACTTTGTAGGCCGCCGCACTCGAGCCCTTGGCGGGCTTGAGCTTTTCTATCTTGACCGCATCCCCTTCAGCAACCAGATATTGCTTGCCACCGGTCTCGATTATTGCAAATTCTTTAGTTTTTTTGGTAGTTGCCATACAAAAATGAGCCCTTGGCTCGCCTCGCATAGTAGCCCAAAAGCCAAAATTATGCAAGAAATTGTTTTTTTAATCCCGCTCTTCAAGCAGTGGCCGCTCAAGCGCCCCCACCTCTATCCCCACCGACTCCTCGGTGATGCGCAACACATCTTTATCCACTTTGCCGAGCTCCTTGTAGCCGACGTTGTAGTGGTTGACAGTAGTCGAGAGCGAAGCACCCAGCTTTTTGTAGTAGTCCTCGTAGGCCTTAAGGTGCCGGCCAAGCGCCTCAACATTTTTGGCGATGTCCTTGGCCTGCTCCTCAATCTTAAACGCCTTAAACCCGTAGAGAACCGACTGCAGGTAGGCGGCAAAGGTTGTGGGCGAGACAATAATCACCTTGCACTCGTTTTGTGCATAGTCGAGCAGGGTGCGGGTATTAACCGCACCGACGCCGTCGTTGAGCAGGTCGTAGTAGATACCCTCGGCCGGGATATACATAAACGCAAACGGAAGCGTGCCGTCTTTGGGGCGCACATACTTGCTCGTCTCGTCTATGCGCTTTTTGAGATCTTTTTTAAACGCCTCTTCGTACTCTACGCGGCGAGTGTCGTCCTTTTCATCCCGCAAACGGGAATAGTTTTCAAGGGGAAACTTGGCATCCACGGGGATAATCCCCTCTTTGGTGCGGATAATGGCGTCTACCGTGTCACCGCCGGGAAACTCATATTGCATCGCGTAAGCGCCGGGCGGCAAAATGTTGCTCATCACGAGCTCGAGCGACGCTTCGCCCAGGGTGCCGCGCTGTTTTTGATTTTTAAGGACTTTTTCGAGATTACTCAATTGCTCGGCGATAACAAAGACCTGCTTAGTTGACTCCTGCGTGGCCGAGACGCCCCGCACCACCTCAAGCAATTTGGTGTCAACGGCGCGGGTGAGCTGCTCTATTTGGTTTTGCATCAGCACGAAGCCGGAGGTGTCTGGTGGCAGGGGCGGGAGGCCGTCCTTTTGGGAGCGCTGCCACAGCAGGTAGATAGTGGTGGCATTCCCCAACACTACCACAACGAGTAGAATCACCAGCCAGTCCATGCTAGCATTGTTGCATGACTCAAGCAGATTTGAAAGAACAAATGAAAGATGCCATGCGTTCCAAAGACGCGGTGCGCCTTTCGGTTATCCGCGGGCTTTTGTCGGCCATGACCAACGAGGCGGTTGCCAAAGGAAAAGGACCCGACGGACAATTAAACGAAGACGAGATGCTCACGCTCATTACCCGCGCGGCCAAGCAGCGCAAGGACTCGATAGAGCAATTTGAGAAGGGCGGCCGCCCCGAGCTCGCTGTTGCAGAAAAGGCGGAGCTCACAATCATCGAGACCATGCTCCCTGCGCAGATGTCGCAGGAGGAGATAGTCGCTGCGGCCAAGGCCAAGGCGGCAGAACTCGGGGTGACAGACAAAACCGGCGCCAACAAAGTGATGGGAATGCTGATGAAGGATCTAAAAGGCAAAGCCGACGGTACAGCGGTCAAAGCCGTGGTTGACAACCTCTTCGCTTAGGAGTATAATTAAGAGCAGAGGGTCTTTGTGAGTACGCGTGGCCCTCGCCACTTTTCGCATCGAAAAAAGGAGGCGAGCATGGCACGGACCAGAATTTCTATACCGCGTCGACGCGGTTTCGTCTCCGGCGCATACGCGCCGACCCGCAAACCGGTGCGGACATTAAAGGACGCACTGGATGACTTCGAAGAAGTCGTTTTGAAAAAACAAAGGTTCCGTGCCCGCAACGCCCACCGCATCCATATGCGGATTATGGGCGAGGCGCATGAGCTTGAGCCGGCGCCAAAAATACCGGCAGTACCGGTCGTCGAGCGCGACGGCCAACTACAGTGGCTTTTGTAGCCACAGCCCCTCCCCACCAATCCCCCGCCTCGGCAAAATGTCCGGGGCTTTTTTCTTGGGAATAAAAGGCGACGCCTTTTATTTTGTCTTTCGCGGACGACCGCGGGGAACGCTTGCATGATGTCAAAAAACCGCACTTGACTCATCTGTATATTTTTGAGTAAATGGCTTGGGGAGACCCACATTCATCAAAACAGAGGGGCCAGCATGGCACGACTCTTTGAGCAGTTTTCAGACCGGGAACTCGAGTTGGCGGTCGCGGCCGCCATAAAGGAGGACCCCATCTGCATTCCAAGAACGAAGCGGGTGCGAACCATCGCCAACAGCATCGCCAAGACGCCCCGGCAAGGAGTGTCTATAAAGAAGCATATCAACCAGGCGATTCTCGACGCCTATCGGGGGCTTATTGTTCCTCCGGCATGTTTCGCACAATACAAACGTATTGCCAACTACCTCTTCGAGATGCGCGGCAGGAATCGCCCCAAGCGCCATCCTGTCGAGCGTTCCGCCGTGTTGCGCCCCGTGCGCACCAGCGCGCCGGCAAGGACGGGCCTCTAGCCGCTTTTTTGGCGGGAGAGGGTAGGCGTGGAGCAATCCGCGCCTTTTTATTTTGTACAAAATATTGTAGATTGTGCTGATACGGCTTGCCCTGCCGTAGCTTTGTGCGAAGGAGGGCCCTATCGTCTAATGGCTAGGACAGCGCCCTCTCACGGCGTAAATCGGGGTTCGACTCCCCGTAGGGTCACAAAATGAAACTTGGTCGGAAGTAAGCGAAAAATCTGGGCGCGGCGAAGGCGCGATGTAGGATGATGAAATGAGTTCTGCCTTGCGGGTGCGGGCGAATTCGGAGGGCGAGCAAAATGAGATCGAAATAGTTTTGTCTTTCAGCGCGGGGTTCGTTCCGAAGGAACGAAGAAAATCTCGCATCTCGTGGAGATTTTCACTGGTTGCCAGAAACCCCGCGCGTTTTGAATCCAAAATCCATTTCCGCAGGGGTTCGACCCAATTCTTTCTCTCGGCTCGGGCAGATGAAGATTTTGCT